>DATHAU010000446.1:0-1763 GCA_035296545.1 Microvirga sp. | reverse complement strand
GGCAACCTGCAGGTGGTCTGCCGCTTCCCCAACCGGTGGAAGAGCGCGGACAACGATGCGGACTTTCGAAGGTTGATCGACACTGGTCTGCCCCCAAGAAAGTGGTCCTCCCTGAGGTAGGCTTTCGAGCCGATTGGAGGACGCTGAATGGCGCAGAAGAAGCACAGGCCTGAAGAGATCGTGGCGAAGCTGAGGCAGGTGGACGTCCTGCTTTCGCAGGGCCGATCCGTCGCGGAGGCGATCCGCGCGATCGGGGTGACGGCCTTCACGTACTACCGCTGGCGCACGGAGTTCGGCGGTCTGAAGTCTGACCAGGTGAAGCGGCTGAAGGAGCTCGAGAAGGAGAACGAGCGGCTCCGGAAGGCCGTGTCGGATCTGACGCTGGAGAAGCTCATCCTTCGGGAGGCCGCCTCGGGAAACTTCTAAGCCCCGCCCGCCGCCGCCGCTGCATCGAGCACGCGATGGCGAAGCTCGGCGTCTCCGAGCGCCTGGCCTGCCGGGTCCTGGGGCAGCATCGTTCGACACAGCGCAAAACGCCCGAGGGGCGCGCCGACGAGGCGGCCCTGACCGCCGACGTCGTGGCGCTCGCCACCCGGTACGGCCGCTACGGCTATCGCCGGATCACGGCCATGCTCCATGCGGCGGGCTGGGCGGTGAACGTGAAGCGCGTCGAGCGGATCTGGCGGCGGGAGGGGCTGAAGGTGCCGACGAGACAACCGAAGAGAGGCCGGCTCTGGCTCCACGACGGGTCCTGCATTCGTCTGCGGCCGGAGAGGCCCAACCACGTCTGGTCCTATGACTTCGTCGAGGATCGGACACATGAAGGGCGCAAGTTCCGCATGCTCAACGTCGTCGACGAGTTCACCCGCGAATGCCTGGCGATCCGCGTCGACCGGAAGCTGAAGTCGACGGACGTCATTGACGTCCTGTCGGAGCTCTTCATCCTGCGCGGCGTTCCCGGGCATGTCCGGTCCGACAACGGCCCGGAGTTCGTGGCCAAGGCGGTGCGGGACTGGATCGCCGCGGTCGGGGCGAAGACGGCCTTCATCGAGCCGGGCAGCCCCTGGGAGAACGGCTACTGCGAGAGCTTCAACTCCAAGCTCCGCGACGAGCTGCTGAACGGCGAGCTCTTCTACTCGCTCGCCGAGGCGCGGATCGTCGTCGAGAGTTGGCGGCGGCACTACAACACCGTCCGCCCGCACTCCTCGCTCGGCTACAAACCCCCCGCGCCGGAGGTCGTTCTATGCCCTGCCTCGCCAAGCGACACCGCACCGCCCGCCGCGCCGGCCGTGGCCCCCAGGCCTGATCTGAGCCCGTGAAACTGGACCGCTTTTGGGTAGAGTTTTCCGCGGCCCCGCCCCTTGGCCGGGCAGGAGCGGAGACGATGAGAGCAAGTAAGTTTTCGGACGCTCAGAAGGCGTTCATCCTGAAGCAAGGCGACGACGGCGTGCCGGTTGCGGAGATCTGTCGTCGGGCCGGCATCAGCCAGGCGACCTACTTTGCATGGCGCAAGAAGTTCGCCGGTCTGCTGCCGACCGAGATGCGGCGGCTCAAGCAGCTCGAAGACGAGAACGGCCGGCTGCGGAAACTGGTGGCGGACCTGTCGCTGGACAAGGAGATGCTGCAGGACGTCGTGCGCCGAAAGCTCTGAGGCCTGTTCGGAAGCGCGAGCTGGTGGACGGGATCTGCCGGGAGTGGGGCGTGTCGATCCGGAGGGCCTGCGGCGCCCTCGAGGTGGATCGCTCGACCTACCATTACCGGTC
>DATHAU010000445.1:0-3381 GCA_035296545.1 Microvirga sp. | reverse complement strand
CATCTTGGGATCGACCATGATCAGGCGGCACTGCTCGGGGGAGAGGCGGTAGACGAGCGACAGGATCATGGTGTTGATGGCCACGGACTTGCCCGATCCGGTGGTGCCGGCCACGAGCAGGTGGGGCATGCGGGCAAGATCCGCGATGACGGGTTCTCCGCCGATGGTCTTGCCGAGGCACAGGGCGAGCTTGTGCTTGGAGGTCTCGAAGTCCTGGGAGGCAAGCAGCTCGCGCAGGAACACGGTCTCGCGCTTGTGGTTGGGCAGCTCGATGCCGATGGCGTTTCGGCCCTGGACCACGGCGACGCGGGCGGACACGGCGCTCATGGATCGTGCGATGTCGTCGGACAGCGAGATGACGCGGGAGGACTTGGTGCCGGGCGCAGGCTCCAGCTCGTACAGCGTCACAACAGGGCCGGGATGGACCTTGGCGATTTCCCCTTTCACGCCGAAATCCTCCAGGGTTCCTTCGAGCAGGGTGGCGTTCTGCTCCAGGGCTTCCGCCGAGATCAGAGGAGCGGAGGGCTTCTTCGGCTCAGTGAGCAGGCCAAGGGCGGGAAGCTGGTAGGCCTGCCCTTCGAGGAGTGAGGGCTGGGCCTCCCGCGCCATGCGCTTGCCGGGCTTCGGCGCGACCGGAGCGGGCCCCACCCGGGCCGGAGCGGGCTCGGGCCGGCCGCGGGTCACCACCTGCGGCAGGGGCTCGTCGGAATCCCACGGCTCGTCGTCCTCGTCGTGCATCGGAGCGGAGGCCGGAGCAGGCCGCGCCCTTGGAGGAGCATCCCCCAGGACCGGCTCCCGCCGCGGCAGGCCGGCCTCCCGCGCCGGGTGCCGCGGGGCAGGCGTGACGTCGTCGTATTCGTCGTCGTGGGAGCGGCGCGCCTCGCTCCAGCGGCGCAGGGCCGCGCGCAGGCTCATGACCCCGTGGGCCAGGGCTCCCAGGGAGACGATGCCCCAGCCCGGCTCGTCGTTTCCATTCTCCTCCGCTTCCTCCACATCGGCGATCCTGCGACGCCTGGCAGGCTGCGGCTCGTCGAAATCCTCGGACTCCTCATGCCGCCGCTCATCGGCCAGGCCGAGGCCGCAGGCGGCCGTGAGGCTCAGGATGGTCACGCCGGCGAAGAACAGGCCCAGCAGGGCGCTCGCCGGGCCGTTGGACAGGCCCGTCACGGCCTTCGCGCCCGCCAGGATCGCGTCGCCCACCACGCCGCCGAGCCCGGTGGGCAGGGGCCAGCGGTCGGTGGCCGGCATGGCGCTCGCGAGCGCCGTGGCCGCGCCTGCCCCGATGATCCAAAGGGCGAGGCGCAGCTGGCTGCGCCCGAGCTCGCGGGCCTTCATGAGCCGCCAGCCCCAGAGGGCCAGGGGCAGCAGGGCCGCGATGGCCCCGAGCCCCAGAAGCTGCATCAGCAGATCGGCCACGATGGCGCCGGGCCAGCCGAGCAGGTTGCGGACGGGCAGGTCGGTGGCGTTGTTGAGGCTGGGGTCGTCCACGGACCAGGTAGCCAGCGCCACCGCCACCGCTCCCGCGAGGACAACGAGGCTGAGGCCCGTCAGCTCCTGCGCCCGCCGGGCGACCAGCGACCGCAGGGCGTTGAAAAGGCCATCATAGGCGGAAGAAGAACGGCGGGCCGCGCGCATCGAACCACTCGAAAGCTTAAGAGCAAGGGTATTTCATCGCCGATCATTACGACCATCCGGTTAAGGGTCCTTTAACCCTAGGGGACGTTTTTGCGCCGTTGACGGAAGGGGCCGAACGGACCAGTGTCCCGGCCATGAAACACCGGGGCTTCACCACAGGCTGGAAACGCGCCGCCGTTGCGGCGGCGCTGGCCTATGCCCTCGTGCTGCAAGGCCTGCTCCTGTCCCTGGGCGGAGCCCTGCACGCCGCACAGGCGTCCGGACCCCGGGCGGTCATCTGCGCCGAGGGCGCCGCCGGCGACCGGGATCGCGGCGCGCCCGCCAAAGCCCACGATGCCCTGTGCTGCATCCTGGGCTGCCACGGCTCGACGGCAGGGCCGCTTCCGGTTTTCACCGCGCTCAAGCGGCCTGCCCCGTCCGCTCTCGGCATCGAGGCTGCCGGTGAGCCCGCCGTTCTTCGCGTCGCCTCCAAGGTCCTGCCGCTGGGTTCGCGCGCGCCGCCGCGCCTGGGTTGATCCTTCGCCTCGACCCTCAACCGAATTCCAGGACTTCTCCCATGACACCGTCCCGTTCCGGAGGCGCGCTCGCCGCGGCCGCCCTTCTGGCGCTTTCATCGCCGGCCCCTGCCCATGTTGCCTTCGAGACCCCGCAGGCCTCCCCGAACTCCCCCTACAAGGCGGTTCTGCGCATCCCCCATGGCTGCGCGGGACAGCCGACCCTCAAGGTCCGGGTGCGGATCCCCGAGGGCATCGTGGCCGTCAGGCCCATGCCCAAGGCGGGATGGACGCTTGCGACCGCCAGGGGCTCCTATGTCAGGACCTACCAAGTGCATGGCGAAACCCTGTCCGAGGGGGTGACCGAGATCGTCTGGTCGGGCTCCCTCGACGACGGGCACTACGACGAGTTCGTCTTCCAGGCGCGCTTCACCGACGCCTACCAGCCCGGCGCGACGGTCCATTTCCCGGTGGTTCAGGAATGCGGGACGCTGATGGAGGAATGGGTTCAGGTGCCGGCGGCCGGGCTGGACCCTCACAGCCTGGCGTCGCCTGCCCCGGGCGTGAAGATCATCGCGGCTGCGGGCGCCGGGACGGCCGCGCGGGCCGGAACGCTCACGATCGAGCAGCCCTGGTCGCGGGCGACCCCCGGCGGCGCCAGGGTGGGCGGCGGCTATGTGCGCATCACCAACAACGGCCCCTCGCCCGACCGGCTGATCGGCGGCTCATTTCCCCTGGCAGGCCGGGTGGAGGTGCATGAGATGCGCATGGACGGCGACGTGATGCGCATGAAGCCGGTGGAGGGCGGCCTCGAAATCAAGCCTGGCGCCACGGTCGAATTACGCCCCGGCGCTCACCATCTCATGTTCATGGACCTGAAGGAGCCCCTGAGGGAAGGCCGGACGATCAAGGGCACCCTGGTCTTCGAAAAGGCGGGGGCGATGGAGGTGGAATACACGGTGCGCCCCATCGGGGGCGCGGCCCCGGCCGAGCACAAGCACTAGAACCGGGAGCTCGCCATGATCCTCAAACGATCGCTTCTCGTGCCGCTGGCGGTGTTTCTCGTCGCGGCGCTCACGCTTCTGGCCACCCTCCTGCTGCTCCTGCCGGGGCCGCAGCCCAGCGCCTCGAAGGTGCCCATCGGCGGGCCGTTCCGCCTGACGAGCCACGAGGGCAAGGCCTTCACCGACGAGGACCTGAAGGGGAAGCCCTTCGCGGTGTTCTTCGGCTTCACCCATTGCCCGGAGGTCTG
>DATHAU010000444.1:0-10743 GCA_035296545.1 Microvirga sp. | reverse complement strand
CCCCTCACCCGATCCGGTGCAGGGCGCTGCCGTAGGTCTTGAGCCAGGCTTCCGCCTCTTCCGTGTGCGGGCAGAGCTGGTGGGTGAGCTTCCAGAAGCGGGGGGAGTGGTTGAGTTCGCGCAGGTGCGCCACCTCGTGGGCGGCGAGATAATCCAGCACGAAGGGCGGGGCCATGATCAGGCGCCAGGAGAAGTTGAGGGCGCCCCCGGCCGAGCAGGAGCCCCAGCGGCTCTTGGTGTCGCGCACGGTGATGCGCTTGGCGGACACGCCGAGCTGGAGGGTGTGGCGCTTCACGGCCGCCGCGAAGTCCCGCTTTGCCTCCGCTTCGAGGAAGTCCCGCACCCGCCGGGCCACGTGGGCGGCCTCCCCGGCCACCGCGATGATCGGCTCTCCCGTGCTGCCGCGGCCCGCCTGGGTGACGCCCCGAATACTCGACCAGTGGACGATGCGATGGGGAACGCCCCTCAGGGGCACCAGGGAGCCCGCCTCGAACAGCACCCGCTGCGGCACCCGGGCGATGCGGGTGGCGATCCAGTGGCTGTGGCTGTCGGCGAAGCGCTGGGCCAGGCCCACCTCGGTGCGCTCGGGGATGGTGAGCACCACCTCGCCGGTGGCGTTGGAGACCCGCAGGGTGATTCGCTTGGCGGTCGGACGCCGCTTCAGGGCCACCTTGAAGGATTGGCCCTGGTGCAGAACGCGCAAATGAGGGGGGTCCGCAGGAACGCGGCGGAACAGAGCGGGTCTCATGGCCGCAATCTGCCCCGCCCAGCCGCGCTTGTCAGCGCAGCCGTTTGCCGCTGCCGGGAACCGATCAGGAACGAAGTTCGGCCCTTGACGGCTTGGCCCGGGTCGGTTCTCTGTCGTGATTCTCAATGAATTCAACGATTCGAGGAGCGATCTGAGTCCTGAAACGAGAACCGTTGAAGACGCCATAGTGACCGACCCCCGTCTGCAGGTGGTAGAGCTTCTTGTGGGGCGGCAGATTGGGGGTCAGCTCCAGGGCGGCCAGGGTCTGGCCGACCCCTGAGATGTCGTCCCGCTCGCCTTCGATCGCCATGATGGCGCAGTTCCGGATCGCCATGAGGTCCACCGGCTTGTCCCGGTGCATCATCTCGCCCTTGGGCAGTTCGTGGTTCACGAACACCTTCTCGACGGTCTGGAGGTAGAACTCGGCGGTCAGGTCCATGACGGCCAGGTACTCGTCGTAGAACTCCCGGTGCTTCTCGGCCGAATCGCCGTCCCCGTCCACGAGGTGGTTGAACATCTCCCCATGGGCGGAGAGGTGGCGGTCGATGTTCATGGCCATGAAGCCGGAAAGCTGCAGGAAGCCCGGATAGACGTCCCGCCAGAAGCCCGGATAGGTCGGCGGCACCTTGGTGATGCAGTTGCGCCGGAACCATTCGATGCCCCGCCTCTCCGCCACCAGGTTGACGGCGGTGGGGGACCGGCGGGTGTCGATGGGACCGCCCATGAGGATCATGGAGCGGGGCGTGCAGGGGTCCTTCTCGGCCTCCATGCGGGCGATCGCCGCCGCGACCGGCACCGCCGGCTGGCACACGGCCATCACGTGGAGGTCCGGCCCGAAGGAGCGGAACATGGCCATCAGGTAGTCGATGTAGTCGTCCAGGTCGAAGGGGCCCTCCGCCAGGGGCACCAGCCGGGCGTCGGTCCAGTCGGTGATCATCACCCGATGGGTGGGCAGGAAGGTTTCCACCGTGCCGCGCAGCAGGGTCGCGTAATGGCCCGACATGGGCGCCACGATCAGGAGCTTGGGCTGGGACCCGGCGGCCGGATGATCCCGGTCGAAGGAAACCACGTTGCAGAAGGGGCGGCTCCAGACGATTCGCTCGGCGACCTTGACCTCCCGGCCGCCGATGCGGGCGGTATCGAGGTCGAAGACCGGCTTGCCGTAGCGGCGCGTGGTGCGCTCGAACAATTCGCAGGCGGCCGTGACCGTGCGGCCGTAGGGGGTGTTCGTGAGCGGATTCCCGGGGTTCTCGAAGATATGCTTCGTTACGCCGGAGGCTGCGCGGGCGGGGCTCAAGAGCCAATGCGCAGTCTCGTACCAGTAGTAAGAAAGGTTCATCACTATCCCCAAGGGCGGGCGCCTTTTCTCTCGCAGAATGCGGTAGGCTTATCCTCAACCGTAATTTTAAGATTAAAGTTCCTCATCGGGAATTGCAAAGCTCTTTGTCGCACCCGGCTCGAGCGGGGCCTTCGAGGGATCTTTGCCTAGGGTCCGCCAGCCGTCAGGAATAGGCGCCTAGGGCCGGTTGCTTGGCGAATGCGGCCGGAACCCTATTCTGTTGCCCCATGAGCGAGATCGAACCCAAGCGCCTGGCGCGCAAGGCCAGGCATCTGCGCCTCGACACCCTGGTGCGCCTGCGCTGGCTGGCGATCGCCGGTCAGGCGGCGGCCGTGGCCGGCGTGCGGTTCGGCCTCGGCTTCCAGCTCCCCTTCGCCCTGTGCTTTGCGGTGATCGCCTCGTCGGTCTGGGTCAACCTGATCCTGCGCATCCATTATCCGGCGAGCCACCGGCTCAGCGACAATGCGGCCTCGGCGCTGCTGGCCTTCGACATCCTACAGCTGGCGGCCCTCCTCTACCTGACCGGCGGCCTGGAAAACCCGTTCTCCATGCTGTTCCTGGCCCCGGTGCTGATCTCGGCCACCGCGCTGACCCCGGAGCGCACCCTGGGCCTGGGGCTGCTGGCGGTGGGGTGCGCCACATTCCTGGTGCTGTCCCACCGGCCGCTGCCGTGGTTTCCCGGCCAGTCCTTCAGCCTGCCCTTCCTGTACGTGTCGGGGATCTGGACGGCGATCCTTCTCGGCACGGCCTTTACCGGCACCTATGCCTGGCGGGTGGCCGAGGAGGCGCGCCAGCTCGCCCAGGCGCTCGCCGCCACGGAGCTGGTGCTGGCCCGCGAACAGCACCTGTCCCAGCTCGACGGCCTGGCGGCGGCCGCGGCGCACGAGCTTGGAACCCCGCTCGCCACCATCGCCCTGGTGGCCAAGGAGCTCAACCATTCCATGCCCCAGGACGGACCGGTGGCGGAGGACCTGAAGCTCCTGCGCGAGCAGGTGGACCGCTGCCGCACCATCCTGACCAAGCTCACCTCCATCGGGCAGGACCAGGGGGACTTCCTGGAAAAGGTCTCCCTCTCCCATCTGGTGGAGGAGATCGTGGAGCCGCAGCGGGCGGTGGGCTTCGAGGTCCAGGTCGTGGCCGCGGGCGAGGGGCCCGAGCCCATGGGCAGCCGCAATCCCGGGGTGATCTACGGCCTGTCCAACATCCTCGACAACGCCGCCGACTTCGCCGAAAGCCAGGTGACCGTGGAGGCCTCCTGGTCGCCTCACGAGGTTGTCATCGAGATCCGCGACGACGGGCCGGGCTACGCCCCCGACATCCTCCTGCGGGTGGGCGAGCCCTACGTGACCACCCGCAGCGCCGCCACCCGCTCGGAATCCGACGACGAGGAGGGCGGATCGGGGCTCGGGCTGGGGCTGTTCATCGCCAAGACCCTGCTCGAACGGTCCGGCGCGCAGCTCGCCCTCACCAACGCGGCCGCTCCCGCCACGGGAGCCGTCGCGCGGATCATTTGGCCCCGTCACGCGTTTGACCGGGGTGCGGCAATATTGCCGCAGGGAGATTCCTGAGGGAGTCTCAAAGATCGGGGGAAGAATTCCCATATTGTGGATGGGCCGGATCGGCCCGTTTCATGAAGGAGTCTTCCCGAAATGGAAGGAGATGTTCTGATGGCCGACGCGCCTGTGGCGTTCGAGGATCGTGCCGACAAGAGCCTCTTGATCGTGGACGACGACAGGCCTTTCTCCACCCGTCTCGCCCGCGCCATGGAGTCCCGCGGCTATCAGGTCCGCGTGGCCGAGAGCGTGGCCGACGGCCTTGCGGCCATCGAGACCGAACCGCCGGCCTTCGCGGTGATCGACATGCGCCTCGGCGACGGCAACGGCCTCGACGTGATCGAGCGCCTGAAGATCCGCCGGCCCGAGGCCCGCGGGGTGATCCTCACCGGCTACGGCAACATCGCCACCGCCGTGACGGCCGTGAAGATGGGCGCCTTCGACTACCTCGCCAAGCCCGCCGACGCGGACGAGATCCACGCGACCCTGATGGCCCAGCCCGGCGAACGGGCCCTGCCGCCGGAAAATCCCATGTCGGCCGACCGGGTGCGCTGGGAGCACATCCAGCGGGTCTACGAATTGTGCGGCCGCAACGTGTCGGAAACCGCGCGGCGCCTCAACATGCACCGCCGGACCCTCCAGCGGATCCTCGCCAAGCGCGCGCCGCGCTAGGGGTTGGTTGTTATTGGTTGGTGGTTGGCAGCCCTTGACGGCCGGCATGTCCACCGACCGCCCCCTCCTTGCGACAAACCACTCGCCACTCGCGACCAACCACTCTCAAAGCCGTCCGTCCGGAACGCCGTCGGGGTCCGCCAGCGCGTGCAGGGCGGACGCGGCGGCCTGCGCGAAGCGCAGGGTCACGGCCTTGCGGCGCGCCCCCGCCAGCGGATGATGGGCCGCCTGCCGCAGGATGGCCGCGCCGAAGCTGTCGGCGACGATCAGGCCGCGATCCTCCGGCAGGATGTGGAACGGCACGGTCTCGGGAACCGCGAAGTAGAAGTGATCGCAGAAATCCTCGTAGTCGGGCCATTTCCGGTCGGCCCGGAAATCGGCGACGCTCGACTTGATCTCCACGATGGTGAGCACGCCCCCGGGCGAGAGCGCGATGATGTCGGCCCGCCGGCCGTTGGCCAGGGTGAATTCCGGCATGGTGGCGTGGCCGAGCTGGGCGAACAGGCGGCGCACGCCGCGCTGGACGCCGGAGGCGATCGGCGACTGGCGGCCGTCGGCGGGAAGCAGGGAGGGGGAGCGGCGAAGGGCGGACGAATCGGACATGCCCCACAGAGTAAGCCGTTCGACCTTGCCTGCAACGCCGGCCTTGTGGCGCACAGGGCTCGGGCGGCTTGTCCATGCAGGCGCGCAGGTATATATCTGAACCATACAGGGGATATATCGATGAGCTATCTCATCAAGGACGAAGAGGTTCTGAGCACGTTCAGGCGGCTTGCCAGGAGCAGAGGCAAGACCCTGGCCGACCTCCTGCGCGACCTTGCGCGGCAGGAGGGCGAGCGGGAGGCCGCAAAGCTCTCGACCCTGGAGCGCCTGGAGCCGGTTCTGGCGAAGGCTCGCGCCATGGGGCCGCATGGGGCCGTCGACTGGGAGGCCGAAAAGCGCGCCAGCGACGAGATGTGGGAACGGTAATGTACCTGGATGCCTCCGCCGTCCTCGCCCTTGTGCTCGAGGAGCCTGAGGCTCCCGGCCTGGCCCGGCGGATCGACGGCGCGCGAACGGGCCTCATCACCTCCCCTGTGAGCGTCACGGAAGCTGTCTTGCGCTATGCCTCGGTCAAAGGCGTCGCGATCCTGGCGGCGCGGGAGCTGATCGGCGACGCCCTTGCCGCCCTGGCGGTTCGGACCGTGAGCATCACGCCCGAGATCGGAGATGCGGCCATTCAGGCCTATGCCCGATACGGCAAGGGGACCGGACATCCGGCGCAGCTCAATCTCGGCGACGTGTTTTCCTACGCCTGCGCCAAGGCCCACCAGGTTCCCCTGCTCTACAAGGGGAACGACTTCGTCCATACGGATCTCGCCTAGGCCGGGGCCGGGATCACGACCTCCTCCCCGCCGGGCGTCTCAGTGCAGCATCAGGTTGCGTGGGCTCAGGCTCTCCAGGATGTCGCGCAGCTCTTCCAGGTGGGGATTGATGGAAAGCGCGATCTGGAAGGCCGCCCGGGCCTCGTTGAGGCGGCCGTGCCGGAGGCAGATGTCGCCGAACCCCGAGATGGCCCCGAAATGGCGCGGCTCCACCCTCAGGGCCTCGGCGATGTCGCGCAGGCTCTGCGCATCGCGCTTCTCGATGAAGGCGAGCGTCGCGCGCTTGTTCCAGGCTTCCGCCCAGTCGGGATAGGCCGCCACCAGATGATCGAGCAGGGGCTTGGCCTTCTGCAGGGCGCCCGACGCCATGGCCTCGATGGCCGCCGCCATGGTCTCCTCCGCCACCCGCTCCTTGTGGGAGGTCCACAGGGCCCAGATCATGTCCTCGATCTCCTCCGCCGGACGGGCGGGTTCGGCCAGGGACAATTCCCGGAAGAGGCCCGTCAGCCGCTTGGGCAGGCCGGGCCCCGGCTTGCGCCGGGGCGCTTCGAGGATGAGCTGGAAGACCGGATCGACCGGCAGGGACGATGTCATGGCCGGCCGCATCCTCCATGAGACGTTCGCGAAGAGAAATGACATAGAGGCCGAGCGCCGGGCGGCGAGGGGAGGAACGCAGGTTTGCGCTGGCTGTCCTCGCAAGGCTTCGCTAACGTCGCGTCAACCAATCGATCCCTGGAGCTGTCATGGAGCGCGACCCGTTGAGGCTGGCCTGGAAGACCAGTCCTGTCCGCCATCTGTTCGGATTCCTTCTTCTCGCCCTTGCCGGGCTTCTTCTGCTCCTCGGCCTGGATCTGGTCCGCTCAATGGTGGACCGGGCGGTCGCGGGAGCCTGGAGGGAGCCCGCGGCCCTGCTGCGGGTCACCCTCACGCCGCCCGCAGGCCTGTGGCCGGAGCCCCTGGTCCTGTTCCCCGGCGTCACCCTGGGCCCGGACGCCTTCGCCCTGGCGTCCATCGGCGGCGTGATCCTCCTGCCGGTCCTCATCGGCCTGATCCTGGTGGCGGTGGACTGGATCGCGGTCGGCATCGGCACGGGCGTGACCAACCGGGTGCGCGCGGCCATCCTCGACGCCATCCTGGCCTCCTCTCCCTCGGGCTCCTCCGCGGCGCACGAGGAGGTTGCGACCCTGACGGCTCTGGCCGGCGGGGCGCTCGCCCGGGAAAGCGGCGTGCTCGGCGCAAGCCTGCTCGTTCCGGCGCAGCTCGCCGGCATGATCGGGCTCGCCTTCGCGTTCGTGCTCGTCATGGACTGGCCCCTGGGCGCGACCCTGGCGGCGGTTCTGGCTCTCGGGAGCCTCCTGCACGCCCGCCGCTACGTTCTGCAGCTCGGCGCCGCCCGGGCCCGGCACCGGGAAGGCGAGGCGACCGAGGGCGTCCTGGCCGACCTCGACCATCGCATTCCGGCTCTTCGCGCCCATGGCACCGCCGCCTTCGAGCGCAGCCGGGTGCGCCAGGCCCTCGTGGAGAGCCGTCATCCGGTGGTCGGCCGGGAGCGTCGCCTGGCGCTTGCGGACGCGGCCGCGTCGGCCGCACTCATGATGGCTCCGCTCGCGGTGCTGGCCCTGGGGGCCTGGTTCTCCCGGACCCGCCCGATCACGGCCGGCGAGGTGGCCGCCTGCGCGCTCGCCGCAACCCTTGCGGCCTACGGCGCCCGCGAGATCGTGCAGTGGCACCGCCTGAGCAGCCGGACGCGGGCGCTGCTCACGGACGTGGCGCAGCATCTGGCCGCCTTGAAGCCCCGCGACCAGAAGGCAAGAGCGGCGGCGCTGCCCGCCAGCGGCTCCCTCATGGCGCAGGGCGTCTCGGCCTACGACCCCGCCAGCGGCGCGAGGGTGGCGGGGGTCAATCTCAACCTCGCCTTCCCGTCCCACGTGGCCCTGGTGGGCGACGGGGATTCCGGGCCGCGCCTGCTGGCGGCGCTCCTGGGCGGCCAGCTTCACCCCTCCACGGGCCGCCTGATCTACGGGGGCGTCGATCTTCTCGCCGCCGACCCGGCGGAGCGCAGCCAGCGCATCGCCTTTGCGGGCGACACGGTCCTGATCCCCGGCAGCCTGCGGGACAACCTTCTCTACGGCTGCACGGCCCCGGAAGGCGAGCGCGAGCGCCGCCTCTCGGAGGCCGTGGCGGCGGCGGGGCTCGACCGCCTGACCCATGCGCGGGGCCTGGCCGGCATCCTCAATCCGCGGCAGGAACCCGCGGCTGCGGCGGCCATCGTGGACGCGCGCCGGGCCGTGCAGGAGGAGCTCGCCCGCCAGCGGCTCGACCGCTTCGTGGACCTCTTCGACTCCGGGCGCTACAACCGCTACGCCACGATCGGCGAGAACCTGCTGTTCGGAAAGCCCATCGGCGACACCTTCCGGGAGGACCGGCTCTCCGGCCACCCCTTCGTGCGGGCGATCCTGGAAGCCGAGGAGCTGACCAAGCCCCTGGCCCGGATCGGCCTGTCCATCGCCACCAGCATGATCGAGATCTTCGCCGACGTGCCGGACGGGCATCCGCTCTTCGAGCGCTTCTCCTTCTTCTCCGCCTCGGACCGCCCCTACTTCCAGGATCTGGTCGAGCGGCGCAACGAGCAGCGGCGCAGCGCGCGCACCGCCCGGGACCAGGAGCGCCTGATCGGCCTGGCCCTGCGCTACAACGAAAGCCGGCACCGGCTGGGGCTGCTCGACGCCCCTATGGAGGAGCGCATCCTGGCGGCCCGCGCCGACTTCGCCCGCATGCTGCCCGTGAGCCTGAAGCCCTCCATCGAGTTCTACGAGGAGAGCCGCTACTGCGCGGCCGCGAGCGTGCAGGACAACCTGCTCTTCGGGCGCATCGCCGCGGATCAGGCCGGCGCCGCCGGGGCGGTGCAGGAGGTGATCCGCGCCGTTCTGACCGGGCGGGGCCTCGACGGCGAGGTCTCGCGCATCGGCCTCGACATGCCCATCGACATGGGCGGCGGCGACCTGACCCTGAGCGACGTGGCGGCCATCGACCTGGTGCGCTGCCTCATCCGCAGGCCGAGCATCCTCGTGGTGCAGCGGGCGCTGGACGGCCTGCCGGGCGCCGCCGCCGACCGCCTCGTGGCGCGCTTGCGCCGCGCCCTCGTGGGACGGGGGCTGATCCTGGTGACGCCCGCCCTGTCCCCCGCCATGGATCAACCGCCCTTCGACGCGGTTATACGATTCGAGCGCGGCGAGCCGGTGATGGCGCGGCGCGCCCCGCAGCCGGAGGCGCTGAGTGCGTGAGAATCCATCTTGCCTCTTGACCATCCGCCCGGCTCGCAGTCAGGTGATCCGGTGCGGCGCCGCACATGAAATGGTATCTCGCTCGGTTATGATCCTACAATGGTAAGCCGCGTTCCATCCTCCGACGACCTTCGAATCCGGTTCTGGGGCACCCGCGGCTCGACCTGCGCCTCGGGTCCGCAATTCGTCGAGTTCGGCGGCCATACGGCCTGCGTCGAGATCCGCTGCGGCGAGCGCCTCTTCATCGTGGACGCGGGCACCGGCATCGCCGCCCTCGGAGCCGAGCTCGGCCCCTCCGCGCCCGAGACCATCGACATCCTCCTCAGCCATCTCCACCTGGATCACATCGGCGGCCTTCCCTTCTTCAAGCCCGCCCTCCTGAGCAAGACGCGGGTGATCCGCACCTATTGCGGCAACCTGGACGGGGACAGCGCCATGGCCCCCCTCGAGCGGCTGTTCTCGCCGCCGCTCTTCCCGGTCCGCCTCGGCCAGCTTCCGGCCCAGTTCGAGCATACCGGCTTCAGGGCCGGGGAGACCCTGACCTTCGAGGACGGGGCCGTCGTCCGGACCCATTCCCTCAACCATCCCGGCGGGGCCACCGGCTACCGCTTCAGCCACGGCGGCCGCAGCGTCTGCTACATCAGCGACCTGGAGCACAGCGAGCCCTGGCCCGATCCGGACCTGATGGCCTTCGTGCGCAACTCGGATCTCATGATCTACGACGGCATGTTCTCCGAGAACGAGTATCCGAACTGCCGCGGCTGGGGCCATTCCACATGGCACAAGGGCGTGGAGCTGGCGCAGGCCGCCGGCGTGAAGGCGCTCGCGATCTTCCACCTCTATCCCGGCCATGACGACGCCTCCATCAGGGCGGCCGAGGCCGAGATGCAGGTTCTGATGCCCACGGCCTTCGTCGCCCGCGAGCGCCAGTGCGTCTGCCTGGCTCCCGTGCTCGGGGAGGCCATTGCGGAACGGCCAAAGGCCGCTAAGGTGCCCGCCGTCTAGGCAATCGTGCGCGGGACCGGAGCCGGTTCCGCCGCGGCGCCGTCTGTTCTCACGCGGGCCCGTTCATGTCAGCTCCCATCCTGGTCACCGGTGCGGCCGGCTTCATCGGCTTCCACGTGGCGCAGCGCCTCCTGGCGGAGGGCCACCAGGTGGTCGGCCTCGACAGCTTCACGCCCTATTACGACCCCTCCCTGAAGGAGGCCCGCTTCGCCCGGCTGCTGCCGCACAACGCCTTCGTGGGCGAGCGCGTGGACCTGGCCGACGCGGAGGCCACCAGGGACCTGTTTGCCCGCCACCGCTTCGAGCGGGTGGTTCACCTGGCCGCCCAGCCGGGGGTGCGCTTCGTCGATCCCCAGCCCTATGCCGCCTCGAACCTTCTCGGCTTCATGAACATGCTGGAGGCCTGCCGGCACGGGGGCGTCGGGCATCTGGTCTACGCCTCGTCGAGCTCGGTCTACGGGGCCAACGGCAAGCTGCCCTTCTCCGAGCACGATGCGGCCGATCACCCGATCAGCCTCTACGCCGCCACCAAGAAGGCCAACGAGATGATGGCGCATTCCTACGCCCATCTGTTCGGGCTTCCGGCCACGGGCCTGCGCTTCTTCACGGTCTACGGCCCCTGGGGCCGGCCGGACATGGCGGTGTACAAGTTCACCCACGCCATCGCGCAAGGGCGCGAGATCCAGGTGGCGAACGGGGGCCGGGTCTGGCGCGACTTCACCTATGTGGACGACATCGTGGAAGGCATCGTGCGCCTCGTGGACCGCGCGCCCGCCGC
>DATHAU010000443.1:0-4571 GCA_035296545.1 Microvirga sp. | reverse complement strand
GGCTCTCCTTCCACCCGTCTCAGGCAAGCCTGAGACGGGCTTCATGATGCGCAAGTCGGCGCTGACCTGCTCTCCTCCCCACTCATCTCAGGCTTGCATGAGATGAGCTTCATGATGCGCAAGTCGGGAACACCCGACTTGCGGTGGGGAGGAGGTGGAGGTGGGGGTGTGTGCGCCACACCTTCATAGGCTATCGCTCACACCCCCACCCTGGCCCTCCCCACAAGGGGGAGGGGAAAGGCTCGCGTGTCATCCCGGGCTCCGCTGCGCGGGATGACCCGCGAGGGTGATGACCCGACGGCGCGTCATCCCTGACAGGAGGGGTCAAACCTGCCTGAGCGCTCGTCTCGAGGCATGACGCCTACGGCATGGCCACGAAATCGGTCAGGTGGGGCGGCGGGCGCTCCTTGCTGAGGCGCCGGCGCTTGGCCAGGATGATGGTCCCGTTCAGCTCGCCGCCGAACAGGAAGATCGCGCCCAGGGTGTAGAGGAAGATCAGCGCCACCATGGCGGTGGCCAGCCCCCCGTAGGTGGAGGCGTAGGCGCCCGGGTAGTATTCGAGATACCAGCTGAAGCCGAAGCCGCCGAGGAGCCAGAGGAACAGGGTCATGGCCACCCCCGGCAGCACGGCCCGGAAGGTTCTGCGTCCCGCCGGCACGAGCTTGTGGGCGAGCAGCAGGCCGGCCACGATGACGATGGTGGCGATGCCGATCCGCAGGAACCCGATCAGGGTGTCGAGGGGCCGCAGGGCCGGCAGCCAGTACAGGACGCCCCGCCACACGAAGGGCCCCAGCACCACGAGAACCGACAGGGCCAGGAGCATGAAGGCTCCGCCGATGACGAAGGCGATGGACTCCAGCCGCGTGACCCACCAGGGCCGGGTCTCGCGAACCCCATAGGCCCGGTTGAGCCCGACCCGCAGGCTCTCGACCCCGCTGGAGGCGAAGTAGAGGGTGAGGACCACGCCCAGGGTGAGCACGTCGCTGCGCCGGCCCGTGAGGATGTTGTGGACCTCGCCCGCGATGGGCCGCGAGATCTCCTTCGGCCAGGCCTCCAGGGTGATGTCGGCCACCTCGTCCGCTAGGGAGCCGGTGCCGAACAGGCCCGCCAGGGCGGTCACCAGGATCAGGAACGGGAAGAAGGACGTCAGCACCGACAGGGCGATATGGCTCGCGATCGCCCAGGCGTCGTGCATCACGAAGCGGTTCATGGCGATGACCAGGAGCTCGGAATAGAGGCGCAGGCGTTTCAAGCGATCCGGTTCCAGCTTCGAGAAGGGGGCTGCCATGCAGGCAGCACGGGAGAAGGCGACACCTCTTATCTGATCGGCGAATGCATCTTTGCCAATGCTTTAAGCGGCCCTGTGCCGGATCGTTCCCAGGAAAAAGCCGGGCGGGGAGCCCCGCTCGCGCCGGGGCCCGACGCCGCGAGGAAAAACCCGCGGCAAATCATCGGGTTGTGCCTTCGGCCCGCGGCTCCCTGGCCCAGCAGGGACCGGGCGCACCCCAGAAAGCGGATTGAACTTGGAGTCTCGGTCCTTTACTCGCAGCGGGATCGGACCCTCAGCCATGCCCTCAGCCCAGCCTCTCGCCCGACTTGCGCCGCCGCTCTTCGTCGTCATCTGGGCGACCGGGTTCGTCGTCGCGCGCATCGTGGCGCCCTATGCGGAGCCGCTGACCTTCCTGCTGGTCCGCTACCTGCTCGCCATCGCGGTGCTGGCCGGGCTGGTTGTGGCGGCCGGGCTCTCCTGGCCCCGCACGGGCCGGGAATGGGGCAGCGCCCTCGTGGCCGGCATTCTCCTGCACGGGCTCTATCTCGGCGGCGTGTTCTGGGCCGTGAGGCACGGCCTGCCGGCCGGGATCTCGGCCCTGGTGGCCGGGCTCCAGCCCCTGGTCACGGGGGCCCTGGCCGGGCCGCTCCTGCGCGAGAAGGTGTCGCGGCGGCGCTGGGCCGGGATCGCCATCGGCTTTGCGGGCGCGGCGCTCGTGGTGGCGCCCAGGCTGAACGACGGCGGCGTGCCGCCCCTGGCGCTCGGTGTCTGCGTGCTGGGGATGCTGGCGATCACCTTCGGCACCATCTGGCAGAAGCGCAGCGGCAGCACCCTGGACCTGCGGGTCAACGCCGCCATCCAGTTCATGGGGGCGGCCGCCGTCACCCTGCCGTTGGTGCTGCTGCTGGAGGAGGGGCGGATCGAATGGACGCTGCCGCTTCTCGGCGCGCTCGCCTGGGCCGTATTCGGCCTCTCCATAGGGGCGATCGGGCTGCTTCTCTACCTGATCCGCCACGGGGCCGTAGTGGGGGTGGCGACCCTGCTCTATCTGGTGCCGCCGGTGGCGGCCCTGATGGCGTTCGTCCTGTTCGGGGAAAGCCTGAACCTGGTCCAGATGGTCGGCATGGCCCTGGCCGCCCTCGGCGTGGCGGTGGCGAGCCGCAGCTGACCCAAGAAGAACCCATCAGCAAGAACCCATCAGCAAGAACGCCTCAGGCTGGACGGCCTGAGGCGCAAGGATCGCGGCGGAGCAGAGGCTCAGCGCTCCTCGGAGCCGCCCTTGGACAGGGGGCGCTCCTGCTGCCCGCCGCCGGCGCGGGCGGAGCGTTTCGGCGGCTTCTCGTCGCCCGTCGAGGATTGCGAGCGTCCGCCGGACTGGCTGGCGGTGGGATGGCCGCGGACCAGGGTGCCCTTGGGCGCGTCCACCGCATTGCCGGGGGCAGGCACCCGCTTGCGAGACTCGGCGCCTCCGCTCATGCCGGAAGGGCCGGTGGCGCCTTCCGTCTGCGCGGCGCGGGGAGCCGGGCTCTTGTTCGCCGTGGTGTTCACGCCCTCTGCGATCTCCTCGTTGGAGAGCTCGAAACGGGCGTCGCCTGCGCCCTCTTCCGGCGGCACCTCCTTGAAGGAATGGAGGCCGGCGCCGGAGCCGCTCGTCACCCGGTTGTCGTCCACGTGGCTGATGTCGAGTTCCGGGTCGAGCTTCTTCGATGCGCCCATGACCCCGGTGGCCTTGGCGGCGGCCCGCTTGGTGTTGCCCACATCGTTGCGCTGGGTCGGACCGGCCACGAATTCGTCGCCGGCCTCTTCCTGAACCAGCTCGTTCATCACCTCGTCCACGTCGGGTTCGGGAGGGCGTCCTCGCTTGTCTTGCGCCATGGGTCTTCCTCTCTTGACTTTCGTCCTTTGGCTTGGCCGGTCGAACGACCGTGAGACTCCGAGGGCAACGTCCTGTCAGGAAGGGTGTTCCGGCCTTGCTGCCGTGAAAGGCAGGGCCGGATTCCATCCTGTTTGCGTCCGCGGATGCCGCCCTATCGGCCAAGCTCCTTCTGGATGTCCTGGAGCAGGGTCAGGTGCTCCAGGATCTGTCCGCGGGCGAGCCGCGCCACGCTCAAGGCCTCGCGGTTGTTGGGGGCGTTCTTGATGTAGCCTTCCTGGATCGCCAGCAGCTTCTGGTGGCCCTGGATCTGCATGGCCACGTAGTCGCGGTCGAAGCCCGGGCCCGGCTGCGCCCGCGACAGGCGCTCCATGGCGGCGGAGTCCTCCGGCGGCAGCTCGGGAGCGGTGGAGGCCGCCTGCTGCGCGCCCGTGGTGGTCGAGGACGTGGCGGACGGGTCGGCGAAGGAATGCATGATGTCCGTGAGGTTGTTCTGCTCGCCGATCTCGAACTCGGCGAACATCTTCACCCGCGGATTCTGCGCCTTGGACAGGGCGAAGTTCGACTGCTGCAGGGACACGGTGCTGGCGGCCAGCACCTGCTGGACGTATTGCCGGTCCGCCTGGGATTGCTGCTGGCCCTGGCTCGGCGCGCTCGCCTGGCCCTGGCGGGCGGGCGTCTGCGTGTCCTGTGGCGCGCCGCCCTGCTGCGTGCGCTGCTGGCGCTGCTGCACGTTCGATCCGAGCCCCTGGTTGGGGTTCGTCTCCGTGGGCTGCGGCGTCACGGAAAAGGGAATGGCCTGGTTCCGCTGCTGCTGCTGGGCGACGGCAGGGGCAAGGGCGGAAAGGCTGAAGGCTGCGGCAAAGCCGGCGATCACGACGCGGCGGGACGACATGGTGTTCTCCTGCGAAAGGGCTCTGGGCGAACGTTCGCGGGAGGGGTTTGGTTCAAGCCCCTCGAGCGCCGCGGCTGGCGGCCCGAGGGGACAATCCCGTGCGCTGCTCTATCTCTCCGGCGTGAGGAACGAATCTCAAGGCAAGCGCGTCCATCGTGAGCCGTCCGGGCCGATTCGACCCGGGTTCTCAGATGGCAAGGAGGCAGGATGCAGGATCGGGTGACGCGCGTCGTGATGATCGCAGGGGTGATCCTGCTCGGTCTCTTCGTGCTGCAGCCTTATGTCAGCAGCTACCTCTTCGCAGCCCGGGAGGCGCGTCCCGTCGCCGCCCGGGGGGACCTCGCCGACTTCGAGCGCTCGACCATCCGCATCTTCGAGACGGCCGCGCCGGCCGTGGTCCAGGTGGTCGCCGCGCCGCGTGGGGGCAGGCGGGCGTCCGGCGAGGATTCCTCCGCGTCGGGCACGGGCTTCGTCTGGGATCGGGCGGGGCATGTGGTGACCAACGACCATGTGGTCGCCAACGGCGAATCGCT
>DATHAU010000442.1:0-2850 GCA_035296545.1 Microvirga sp. | reverse complement strand
GAGGAAAGATCACCGTCGCCGTGTGACACACGTCCTGCGATGGATCGGATCGACACGACAACCAGGCTCCTGCCTCGAAGGCAGGTCAGAAAGGAACTGAAATGACGAACCAAATTACGAGACGGCCTACAGCCGACATGTCCCAACGCAAGGTTGCGCTAGCGGCAGCAATTAGCCTGCTGGTCTTGGCGCTGCTGGCGCCCTTCGCGCTGTTTGGTGTGCTTCAGAACCTCGTCGTGCCAACAGACGCGGCGGCAACAGTCGAGAACATCATTGCCTCCGAAGGGCTCTTTCGTATCGGTATTGCGGCCTTCCTGATCGTGATCATGCTGGATGTCGTGGTCGCCTCGGCGCTGTATGTCCTGCTGAGGCCGGTCAACCGTACCCTCGCGCTCCTGACGGCTTGGCTGCGCTTGGCCTTTGCCGCTGTATTCGCGAGCGCGTTGGTGAATCTACTCGACGTCGCACAGCTCTTGGGCAGCGCTGAACAGTCTGCGCTGCAAGGGGAGCAGCTCCAGGCGCAGGTCATGTCATCCATCGCTTCGTTCGACAACGGCTGGGTCGTCATTGCCCATGCGATCTTCGGCCTCCATCTCTTGGGCCTTGGAGCCTTGCTGTTCAGTTCAGCAGACTTCCCCAGGTTCCTCGGTGTTCTCGTGGTCATCGCCGGTGGCGGATACTTGGTCGATTCGTTCGGAATGATCCTGATCCCTGACTACGCGTTCACCATCAGCACGTTTACGTTCGTTGGCGAAGCGTTGCTCATCGTGTGGCTGTTCTATAGAGCCATCAAGGGATTCAATCCATCCGCAGGTGCTTCTATGTCTAGCAACCCCGATGATGGCGTTTTGACGGGCGTCGACCAGCCCGCCGTCGTCCCTTCCAACGGTAAGGTCCCTTCTAAGGTGTAGCGCCACGTAGCGCGAAGGAGGGCCAGGGCGAAGCAGCCTTGGCCCCTCTCCTTGCCCCTATGCACCCACCTTCCGGTAAGGTAGACGGTAAGCGAAGGTCACCCGCCCCTTTTGCCCGGTCTGCCGCCCAGCCACCACGAGACGGCCCCACCTCAAGCCGGACGTTTGGCCGTCATCGCAGGGCTCCCTCCTCGTGCCGGCGCTCCTCGATATGATTGAGCCACCCGTCGTGGTTCCCCTTCAGCCAAATGGTCCGCGACCTGTTGGCCGCGATCCTGGCCGGGCGATCCTCGTGGGTGAGATCGTCGAGGTGCTTGTAGGACACCTTCCCGCCGCTCATCAGCGCCACCAGCCCCTCTTCGGCCTGTCTTTGGTCCTGCGAGACCAACCTCTCGAACATCGCGGGCATCTCCCCGGGCAGCGGATCACCCAGCAGGTTGGCGAGTTGCCCGTCCTTGCGTAGCTCCAGTTCCCGCATCTCCGATCGTATGAACAGCGTCCAAGCGGCGTCTTCCAGGGCCCGGCTGCGTTCCTCCTGTCGGGCGCGACGACGCTCCTTGTCCCTCTCGGGCGCGAGTCCCTCTTGCCATCGGTCGGCCCGCTCGGCGCCGTGCGGCCCTAGGCGCAGCTCCTCCAGCTGCCGTCCGGGCTCCGTCCGCAGGACCGCGGCCAGCGCGTCCTCGAACGGCTCGCCGGTCCGCTCGGCGCTTGCCATCGCCTGCCGGGACAGGACCGAGTGGACCATGTCGCGCACCAGCTGATCGTCGCGCATCGGTTTCACCTTTCCCTCCAGACGCCTCGCCGCGGCGAGGATCTCCTCCAGAGTGGCAGCCGTGCTAAGCACCTCTTTCGCCCCCAACCTGCGCAACCGGTCGTGAACCTCGCGGTCCCGGGTCTCGGTCAGCACCATAACCGGGATACGACGCGCGAGTCCGCTCGCCAGCCCGATCTCCCCGACCAGCTCCGTCCCGTCGCCGTCGGGCAGGCCAAGACCGATTATCGCGGCATCGATGCCCCCCGCGTGGCCGTTCGACAGGCAGGCGCGGGCTTCGGCCAGCGACCCAGCCTGGGTGTTCGCCCCGAAGTCCGTCTCCCAACCCAGAATCAGCCCGAGGGCCTGTCGGAAGTAAGCGTGGTCCCCGACTATCAGAACGTGGCCCATCTTTTCCGTCCTCTCAAGAGGTGTGAAAGCGCATTATGTAACTAGTGTAACACCCGATAGGGGGCCCTCTTGGGATCTTGGCGTGGACGGTGCCGAACTCGCCACCGTACCCTGTTTACCGGAGTGCGTGGAAAGGGCCTTTTCGGAACTTCGCCCCGTACGTGTTTTCGGTAGTTCGCCAAGAAAGAATCGAAACCTAGCTCATTTGCGTGATGCGTGTCCTTCGCGTAAGGAATATGCTGCAATCGTTACGTGGTCAACAGATAGCCGCGTGCGGGCGTAGGACTGCTACCTGCCCTCCTCCTAGACCGGGGCCCGCTACCTCTCCAACTACCTCCTGCCTTTGGCTAGGCAGCAGGAAGGAGACGCGACCATGCTAACGAAACCCAACCCTGTTCGCCAAGACACCATGGAGGCCATCGTCCAAGACGAGTACGGCTCACCCGATATCCTGGAACTCAGGGACATCGACAGGCCCGAGATTACAGGAGAGGCGGTGCTGGTTCGCGTGCATGCGGCCGGCGTGAACCCGGGCGACTGGGCGATCGTGGGCGGCCTGCCGTACATCGCCCGCCCGGTCTACGGGCTGCGCAAGCCAAAGAACGCCGTCAGGGGGACCGACCTGGCGGGGACGGTCGAAGCCGTCGGCGCCGACGTGAGGCGGTTGCGGCCCGGTGACGAGGTCTTCGGCTGGTGCGGCGGGCTCGGTGGGGCCTTTGCCGAGTACGCGGCCGTCTCCGAAGACGCGCTGGCTCTGAAGCCTGCCAAGCTGACCTT
>DATHAU010000441.1:0-9863 GCA_035296545.1 Microvirga sp. | reverse complement strand
CTTCTGGGAAAACCATGACCCGACCCAGGGCATGCGCCAGGGCAACGATGTGGGCACCCAGTACCGCTCGGGCATCTACGTGTTCGACGAGGCCCAGAAGAGGACCGCCGAGGCGTCGAAGGCCGAATACGGCCGGGCTCTCGCGGCGCGCGGCTATGGGCCGGTCACGACGGAAATCGTCGACGCCGGCCCGTTCTACTTCGCCGAGGATTATCACCAGCAGTACCTGGCCAAGAACCCCGGCGGCTATTGCGGCCTGGGCGGAACCGGCGTTTCCTGCGCCATCGGGACCGGCGTCGCCGCCGAGTAGGCCCGCCCGGAAGCAGACCTCCTGGAGAGGCGAGGCCCTGTAAGGCCCCTCAGGGGGCCTTGAGGACCGTCCGGCATTCGGAGGGCAGTTGAGCCATGGTCATGGGCGGACGGGGCTTGCCGGGCTTGGGATACAGCATCTGAGGCGTGAACCACTGGGCCAGCTCCGCGCCGCACCCGTCTCCGCCCGGAGGCGGGTCCTGGTCGGAGCAGTTGCCGTCGCCGGCCGGGCAGGCCAGGCGGATATGGAAGTGGTAGTTGTGGCCGTAGATCGGCCTTACCTTCGTCAGCCATGCCCGATCCTGTCCCGCCTCCCGGCACAGGGCCTTCTTGATGGCCGGGTTGACGAAGATGCGGGCGACGCCCCGCTCCATCGCGGCCGCGCGGATGAGGGCGGTGTGCTGGGGCGTCCACCTCTGCGGGTCGATATCGAGCCGGTCCTCCCGCACCATGTTGGTGGCCGACATCTCCTCCCGCTCGGCCCTGGTCAGGCGCCGGTTCGGCATGGGGGTCAGCCAGATGTCGGCGTCGAGGCCGATCTGATGGGAGGCGTGGCCCGTGATCATGGGGCCGCCGCGGGGCTGCGCGATGTCGCCCAGGAGGAGGCCAGGCCAGCCATTGACCTCGGGGATCCGCCCGGCGAACCGCTGCAGGAAGTCGATCATCCGCGGATGCCCCCAGTTGCGGTTGCGGGACAGGCGCATCACCTGCCAGGTGCTTCCGTCGTGCGGGATGGCCACGGCCCCTGCGACGCAGCCCCGGGCATAGCTGCCGATGGCCTGGGGCTGAAGCGCCGCCGGCCGGTCGCGGCGTCCGAACAACTCCTTGGCGGGCACCGCCGGATCGTCGGGATTGGACAGGGGCGGCAGGGGCTTGGGATCGACCGTGCCCTTGTCCTGCGCCCACGCGCCGGCGGTCATGACAAGGGCAAGGGTGACGACAAGGGAGCGAATCGGCTTCATGCCGGAAGGCTAGCGCGCATGGGACGACACTGGAATGACCTTCAGGCAACCGCCTCGCCTGCAACGTTCAGAGGGCCGGATCGGGTCCGGCCCTCCGATCAGCGCGTCAGTGCCTCGGCTGGGGACGGCCCGCATAGGCCTCCCGCTGGCTCACATGGCCGGGCCCGACCGTGCGCTTGTCATGGCCGTTGCCGGTGCGGCGCATCACGGGCTGGTAGCGCGGCGTGGGGCGGCTGGGCCGCCGCTGGCCCCGGCGACCGCCGAGAGGCGCGATGAAGAAGGCCGCAACCGCGGCTCCAAGTCCCGCCAGAACCGCCGCCGTCACCAGGGGGTGGATCTGCGCCTCGAGCAGAAAGCTCGTCTTGCGCGGCTCGCCGGGAAGGGACGAGTACATGTCGCCGTCCTGGCGGGCGCGGTAGAGGTTGTCGCGCATCTGCGGGCGCTCGGGCTGGTCGGTGGTCTGCGAGGAGTAGCCGGTCCACTCCATCGCCTTGTCCATCAGGCGGGGGGCGACCTTGCCCATGGCGCCGATGACCCAGCCGCCGAAGCCCACGGTCAGCTCGCGCCGCTGATGCTCGGACGCGAACACGATCGCCTTGGCGACCAGGTTCGGATCGTAAGCCGGAGGCGGCACCTTCGTTTCATGGTCGAGGTAGTTCCGGGCGTGCTCCACATAGGGCGTGTCGATGGAGGACGGCTTGATCAGCGTCACCGCGATGGGCGCGTCCTGTTCCTCCAGCTCCATCCTCAGGCCGTCGGTGAAGGCCTTCACCGCGTGTTTGGACGCCGAATACTGGGTTTGCAGGATCATCGTGCGCTCGGAGAGAACGCTGCCCACGTTGATGATGGCGCCCCCGCGGCTGCGAAGGTGCTGCGCGGCGATCAGCGAGCCGTAGACCACGCCCCAGTAGTTCACCTCGAAGAGCTGCCGCTGATCCTCGATCGGCACTTCCTCCAGGGTGCCGTAGACCGCCACGGCGGCGTCGTTCACCCAGGTGTCGAAGCCTCCGAAGCTCTGGATGGCTGTTCTGGACACGCGCTCCACATCCTCGCGCTTGCTCACATCGGCCGCCACCGCGATGGTGCGGGTTCCCTCGCGATGGAGCTCGTCGGCTATCGTGCGCAGGGCCTCCTCGTTGCGGGCCACCAGGACAAGTCCCTTGGCTCCCCTCGAGGCGAAGAGGCGCGCCGTTGCGAGGCCGATGCCGCTGGAGGCGCCGGTGATGACGACGACCTGCTGGTCGACCGGCTTCTGGCGAACGGTCATGGCAATCTCCTTCATTGTTCCTGGGGCTAACAAGCGTTGATCAACGTGAGGGGAAAGATGCGGTTCCTACGGCAGCGCTTGGGGGCCGGGAGCCCGGCTGCTCCGAATAACCCCTGAAACGCGGGAACCGGAGGCAGGAAAACCGGAACCGTGTTTTTCACCCGAGCGTTGCCCTAGCATCTCACGGAAGGGAGCATGATGATGCAGACCACGGAACAAAGCGGCGACGTCCGCGAAACCAACACCCTGATCGCCAGCGACAAGGTTGAGGGAACTCCGGTCCGCCGCTCGGACGGAGAGAAGATCGGAACCATCGAACGCGTGATGATCGAGAAGAGGTCCGGCAAGGTCGCCTATGCGGTCATGAGCTTCGGCGGCTTCATGGGCCTGGGCGAGGAATACTACACGCTTCCCTGGGGCGTCCTGAAATACAATACCCAGCTCGACGCCTATGAGTTGAACATGACGGAAGACCAGCTGCGCGGCGCTCCCCGCCGCAACGCGGAGGGGCATGACGCGTCCTACGACCGCGAGTGGGAAGAGCACGTCCACCGCTACTACAACGCCACCCCGTACTGGGGCGAGAGCGACCCGATGAGCACCGGCCGCTAACGGCCGCAAGGGTGCCCGTCAAAGTAAATCGCCCGGCTTTCGCCGGGCGATTTTTTATGCTCATGCGCCGGCGACGAAGGGCTGGCCCCTATCGCGGCGCATAGGACATGCCGCCTTAGCGCTTCGACTTCGACGGGCTCTTGCGGGAACCCGAGGACCGCTTGGCGACCGTACCCGACTTCTTGGTCGAGGAGGTGCGGCTCGATGCAGCGGCTGCGCGCTTCGTCGAACCGGACGAGCTGCGGGACTTGGAGCCCGAGCTCTTCGAACCCGAGCTCTTTGATCCCGAGCTCTTGGCCGAAGACTTCACTGCGCCGCGGCTGGAGCTGCGGGACGCAGATTGCTTGGCGCCGGAGCGGGACGAGCCGGAGCCCGAACGCGACGAAGACGACTTCGCAGCCGACTTCTTGGCTCCCGACTTGGAGCCCGAGCTCTTCGATCCCGAGCTCTTGGCCGAAGACTTGGAACCGGACGAGGACTTCGAGCCCGACGAGGACTTCGAGCCCGAAGCAGACTTCGAACCCGAGGACTTGGAACCCGAGGACTTCGAACCCGAAGACTTGGACGCGGACTTCGCGCTGGTCTTCTTGGCCGAGGACTTCCCACCCGACTTAGAAGCGGACTTTGCAGCCGTCTTCTTGGCGGTGGTCTTCTTGGCAGCGGTCTTCTTGGCGCCCGACGTCGAGCCGGACTTGCTGCCCGAAGATTTCGAGGACGAGGTCGAAGCGGACTTTGCAGCCGTCTTCTTCGCCCCCGACTTCTTGGCTCCGGATTTGCCAGAGGACTTCGCCCCTGACTTGCCGCTGGACGAGCTGCGCGAGCTGCTCTTCTTCGCGGACCTTTTGGTGCTGGTCGCACCGGTGTCCCCCGTGAACAACTGCGTCAGCTGTGTCAGCGGGTTAGACTTGTCATCTGTCGGCATAGCCGCCTCCTTCAAGGGCCTTCGCGTGCAACCGTCACGCTTGCAAGGCAACGTCGTTATACCAAGCGAGTTCCGATATTCGGAAAGTGTAGACAGTAGAACGCACATCTTTTCTGTGGATACTTTGCGTGGATGGTCCGCCAGCACTTGCCGTTTCGATGCGGGACATCACCCGAGCGAGGTGACTCAAACGCTCTATGCTTCCGACACTTCGGCATCATTTCAGCCGCATCCTTCATGGTGCGGGGTGAGGCTGAAACGTATTGTTTTTCAGATACTTGAAGATTAGCGAAGTTGAATGTCGCCTCTGCTTGCGGCGCACTTGGATGTTTGACGATCTCATCTCGACGACGCTCGTTCGCCGAGGCGCGGAGGCCCTTGAAAACGGTCTTCGCGCTCCCGCAAAAAAAGTTTCACGGCGCGCCCCAAAAAATGACCTTCGAGTTCCCGGGAATGCAGGTTTCGAGGTCGGGCGCGTCAAGAATCACGCACGCGAATGCGCGACAGGCGGCGTGCCGGGGTCGAATTCAGTCCCCGCCATGCAGCCTTGGCCCGTGTCACGACGCCCTTCGGGCTCGATGGCTCTTCACGCGGCGAGGGAGGCAGGGTAATCGGAGGAGACATTCACCTGATCCGATCCGCCGTGCCCCATCGCAGCCTCCTTGCCGTCGTCCTCTGGATGAGCGGCGCGCTTCTCGCCTTCTCGGCCACCGCCGTCGCGGTGCGCGCGCTCACGCCCGCATTCTCGGTCTTCGAGATCCTGGCGGTTCGCAACGCGGCAGGGATCGCAATCCTTCTCGCCTGCGCGCTCCTGAGACCGGAGCTGCGGCCCGGGTTGAAGCCGAGGCGGTTCAGGCTTCACCTCGCGCGCAACGTGGTGCATTTCGCGAGCACCGACGGCTGGGCCTTCGGCCTCACGCTCCTGCCCCTGGCGACGGTCTTCGCGCTGGAATTCACCACGCCGGTCTGGGTGGCGCTGCTCGCCATTCCGCTGCTCCGCGAGCGCATGACCAGGGGGCGCTTCGTCGCCGTCGCCCTCGGCTTCGCGGGCGTTCTGGTGATCCTGCGCCCCGGTGTCGAAACCCTGCAGCCCGCCAGCCTCCTCATGCTGGCCGTCGCCCTGGGCTTCGCCTTCGTGGCCATCATGACGAAGCATCTCACGAGAACCGAGAGCACCTTCTCGATCCTGTTCTTCATGAACCTGCTCCAACTGCCCATGAACCTGGCAGGCGTGAGCGGAGCGTTCTGGCTCAGGATCGTCCCGTCGCACGCCCTGCCGCTCATCGGGGTCTGCGCCGGAGGGCTGCTGTCCCATTACTGCCTCACCAACGCCTATCGCCAAGGGGATGCGACCATGGTCGTGCCGCTCGACTTCCTGCGCATTCCGCTGATCGCCCTGGTGGGCTGGCAGCTCTACGGGGAGGCGCTCGACCCCTACGTCTTCGTGGGCAGCGGCTGCATCATCGCGGGCATTCTCTACAGCCTGCGCCGCGAGGCGAAAACCGCATGACCTGGTCGCCGCAGCAGGATGCCGCCCTGAAGGCTGTCGCCGGCTGGCTCCGCCGCGGCGATCGTCCGGTGTTCCGGCTCTTCGGCTATGCGGGAACCGGCAAGACGACCCTCGCAAAGCACATCGCCGAGGGGGTCGACGGAGAGGTGGCCTTCGGGGCCTATACGGGCAAGGCCGCCCTCGTGCTGCGCACCAAGGGATGCCCGGACGCCTCCACCATCCATTCCCTGATCTACCGCTCGCGGGAGTCGGACGAGGGCGGGCCGCAATTCGTGCTCAACCGGCAGAGCCCCGCCGCCAAGGCCAGCCTCATCATCATCGACGAATGCTCCATGGTGGACGAGGAGCTGGGGCGCGATCTCCTCTCCTTCGGCCGTCCCGTGCTCGTCCTCGGCGATCCGGCGCAGCTGCCGCCCGTGAAGGGCGGGGGCTTCTTCACGGAGGCCGAGCCCGACGCGATGCTCACGGAGGTGCACCGGCAGGCGGAGGGCAACCCCATCGTCCACATGTCCATGAAGGTGCGGGAGGGCGGAAGGCTGGAGCCGGGCGCCTATGGCGAGAGCCGGGTCATCCACCGCCGTGAGGTCGACGCAGGGATCGTCATGGCGGCCGATCAGGTGCTGGTGGGATTGAACAAGACGCGCCGTCTCTACAACACGCGCCTGCGGGAGCTGAACGGCTACCGGCATCCGATGCCCGCCGCCGGCGAGAAGCTCGTCTGCCTGCGCAACGACAAGACCAAGGGGCTGCTCAATGGAGGCACCTGGAGCATCCAGGCCCTGCGCGGCATCCGCAACGACTTCGTCAGGATGGATGTGCTGCCCGATGACGACACCCGCCGCAGGTCCGTGGAGGTGGCGGTCCACAAGGCCTTCTTCGAGGGCACGGAGGAGGAGGTGCCGTTCGTGCTGCGCCGGGAATCCGACGAGTTCACCTACGGCTACGCGCTCACGGTGCACAAGGCCCAGGGCTCGCAATGGGACGACCTCGTGCTGTTCGACGAATCCTATGCCTTTCGCGAGCACCGGAGCCGCTGGCTCTACACGGGCCTGACGCGCGCCGCCGACCGGGTGACCATCGTGGTTTGAGGCGGCGTCCCGGGGCGCGTGGAGGGCGGGGGAACCTGCCCGCTTGCATGGTCGCGCCTTTCAGCTTAACCGTTCCCTCCAGGGCGTTGCGGGGGTGCAGGTCGTGCTGATACTGGCTGTTGTCTTCCTTGTCGGCTCCGTCGCTGCGGGAGCCTTCGGATTTGCGGGAGCCGCCTCCGGCGGCGGCACCGTCGCCAGGGTCCTGTCCGGCGTGTTTCTCCTGGGCTTCCTCCTGCTCGCGCTCCTGATCTTCGGAGGGGCGAGCTGATCGCCAGGCGCGTCGCACGCCTGCGTCCCCGAAGAACGGGCGTCCCCGACGCCCGTTCATATGGGACCGGACGCTACTGGCTCGCAGCCTCCGCAGCCGTGTCGCCCCCCGCGAGCTTGGTGGCGAAATACGCGATGGTGCGGGAATAGACCTGCGACTTGTTCCAGGCCCGGATGGCCTCGAAGTTCGGCGAGCCCGGCTGCCAATCCCCGCCTCTCACCCAGCCATGCCCCTTGAGGTAATTGGCGGTCGAGGCCAGCACGTCCGCGGGGCTGCGCAGAAGATCGGCCCGCCCGTCGCCGTCGAAGTCCAGCGCGTACTTGATGTAGGACGACGGCATGAACTGGGTCTGGCCCATCTCGCCGGCCCATGCGCCGCGCATCTCGGCGGGCGTCAGGTCTCCCCTGTCGACGATCCGCAAGGCATCGAAGAGGTGTGCCTGGAAGAACTCCGTGCGCCGGCAATCGAAGGCCAGGGTGGCCACCGAGCGGATGACGGGCAGGTTGCCCCTCACCGCGCCGAAGTCCGTTTCCAGGCCCCAGATCGCCACGAGAACCGGACCGGGCACGCCGAACCGCTGCTCGATCCGCGCCAGGGTTGCGGCATGTCGCTTGAGCATGTTCGCGCCCCCTTTCAGTCGCCCGGCGGAGACCATGCGGCCGGCGAATTGCTCGAAGCTCTGCTTGAACACGCCCTGACCGCGGTCCTTGCTGATCACGCCCTGATCGAAGGTCACGCCGGACAGGCCGGCCTGGATCGCCGCCTGCGAAATTCCCTGCGCCGCAGCTTCCTGCCGGATGTCTCCGAGCCATTTTTCGAAACCGGCCGGGTCGCGGCAGGTCGCCGCCGACGCCTGACCTGCCGTGAACAGGGCGGCTGCCAGAAACGAGGCGCGCATCAATGCCTGCATCAAACTTCTCCCAGGATTTCATCCCCACAGCCGAGTTAGGGCTTTGATTCGACAACTCAAGACCGGATGGTTCCTCAAGAGGCAACCAGCGGGCCTCGAAAGCGTTGCTTTAATGAAGGGCGTTCGGTGGGGAGAGTTCGGCGATGACGATCACGATGCGGTTTGCAGGCCTGTTCGCCGGGGCCATGGTTCTCGCCGTCCCCGCGCCGGTTCAGGCCTCCGGCGGACCGCTCGGCTTCGAGGCCCGGAACGGCCGGCCCCTGGTGCGTTTCGATCCTGCCTCAAGGGAAACCCGGGTGACGGGTCACGTGGCGTCGGGCCTCTGCTTCTCCTTCCGCCTGCCGCAGGAATGGCGCCTGGACGCCGACGGGCCTGAGACCCGGCTCAAGGCCGCCGTCTCCGAGGCAGGGATCGACGTGAACCTCCGCTCCGCCGGAGCGCTTCAGCATCTGCCGCAGCGCGATCTCGCGAGCCGCGACGCGGCCTTCCTCCAGCGGGACTACGAGGATCTCCTCGGCCGTCCGGCGCAGTCGGTCTCCCTGGCGTCCTCCCATGCGGGGGCGGTCCGCTGGTCGGCCACCTGGATCGACGCGAACCTGCCCACGCCCTCGCGCACCATGACGGTCGAAGCCTTCATCATCCCGCTCTCGAAGGAGTGGGTGCTCGAATTGTCGCCCGAGAATACCGGGACGCTGGAAGCCCACAACGCCCTCGTCCGGCACCTGCTGACCGGATTGACCGTGCACAGCGGAGCGGACTGCCGGGGCTGAGCGCCGAAGGTGGCGGCCCCCTGCCGGAGAAATCCGCTTTTGGTCTTGAATGCCGCCGACCGATGTGAAACCACAATCGGCCTCCTCCCCGCGGTGAAGTCCCTTCGTGCTCGCTCGTTATACAAAGCTCATTCCGGCCCATTCGCCCCTTGTCCTCGGGGTGGTCGTCGGCTCCGTTGCGGTTGCGACGGCGCTCCGGCTGGTGCTGGGATCGATCATCGGCGAGGCGACGCCTTTCATCACCATGTTCCCGGCCGTCCTGATCACGTCCGTCATCGCCGGGTTCTGGCCGGGGCTCCTGGCCATCGCCTTGAGCGTGATCGCGTCCTGGTACTTCTTCCTTTCGCCCGCTCTTGCGTTCGGCTTCCTTTCCGCATCCGAGGCCATCGCCCTTGGCCTCTACATCATTGGAGCGCTTCTCATGGTTCTCGTGGCAACGTCCATGAGACGTGCGGTGGAGCGCCTCGAGACCGCGCAGGAGAAGCTCTTCGCCGCCCTGGATGCCTCGGGCACCGGCACATGGCGGTGGGACATTCAGCGGGACCTGATCGAGTGGGATCCGGCCATGACCAAGGTGTTCGGCCTTGAGGCCGCGCTGCCTCCCCGCAGGCTGGACGACCTGCTCGAACTCGTTCACCCGGAGGACCGAAGGAGCGCGAGCCTTGCGGTCAGCGATGCGGTCAGGAAGGGGATCCCCGCCGAATACGAGTTCCGGCCCCTGCCGTCGGACGGGTCCGAACGGTGGATCCACAACCGCAGCCGCGTGTCCTACGACGGGGAGGGCAGGCCGCTCTACATGATCGGGGCCTGCCTGGACATCACGGAGCGCAAGCGCGCCGAGCAGCGCCAGACGCTCCTGCTCCATGAGTTGAACCACAGGGTCAAGAACACGCTGGCGACCATGCAGTCCCTGGCCATGCAGACCCTGCGCAGCAGCCCCGGCCCTGAGGCGTTCCAGACGAACTTCATGGCGCGCCTGATGGCGCTCTCGGCCACCCACGACGTTCTGACCCAAAGGCTGTGGGAAAGCGCCACCCTCGATGAGGTTCTCAGCGCCGAACTCAAGCCCCACGGGGGCATCGATCAGCAGCGCATCAAGGCGAGGGGCGCAAGCGTGCAGCTCAAGCCCCAGCAGGCCCTGAGCCTCGGGATGGCCCTGCACGAGCTGGCCACCAACGCGGCCAAGTACGGCGCCTTGTCGTCGCCGCAGGGAATTGTCGAGATCTCCTGGTCCGTGTCGCAGGA
>DATHAU010000440.1:0-2658 GCA_035296545.1 Microvirga sp. | reverse complement strand
GCTCCGCAGCTCCCGGGCCGCCATGAGCACGCGGCCCCATTCCGTGGCCGATGTGAACAGCCAGTCGAAAGCTCCCTCCGGTCCCGCCCCCTCGCATGAATCCGTCATGGTCGTGTCCTCCAGCGGTTGCGAGAACACATGCGGGACGCTCAGCCGGCATTGATTCAGCGCAAATCCCGCCCGCGCCGCGCGTGGTTGGCAACCGCGGCCGGGCGGGAGCGGCCCCGGCCCGGGCTTTCGGCAGCCGGCCGAGGGGGCCTCCCGACGACGGGGCGACGCAGCGGTGGACAGGAGGCGTCTTCGCCTTTGTGACGGAGCTTAGCGCTATGGACAGGCCGGGCCCCTCATGCCAAAGAGCGCCCGCGCAGCGGCTGGCGACGCCTTGAGAGACCCGTCGAAAGACCTTCCGTCCGGGACGGAAGCCGATAGGTGACGCCCAGTCGCATTGCGTGCGCGGCGGCGTGTGTGCTTGGTCCCCTCCACAGCACTGCGCCTCGGGCTCCGGCATCCCTCACGAGATCTCTGGAGTTTCGACACGACGCGCGGGTTCCCGTTTCGTCCTGCACCCGGAGAGCCGATCTTGGCCAACACCTCGGCTAACACCGCCGCCGAACCCACCCGGCGCGATTTCCTGTTCATTGCCACCGGCGCGGTCGGCGTCGTCGGCGCTGCCTCCCTCGTGTGGCCCTTCGTCCAGACCATGGCGCCCGATGCGGCGACGGTCGCGGCGGGTGCGCCGATCGAGGTGGACCTCGACCCCATCGCCCCGGGCCAGATCATGAAGGTGTTCTGGCGCGGCAAATTGATCTTCGTCCGGCACCGGACCGACGAGGAGATCAAGGCGGCCCAGGACGCCAACATCGCCGCGCTGCGCGATCCCCAACCCGATTCCGCCCGCGTCAAAGAGGGCAAGGCTCAGTGGCTGGTCGTGTACGGCAGCTGCACCCATCTAGGCTGTGTGCCCCTGGGTCAGCAGGGCGAGTACAAGGGCTGGTTCTGCCCCTGCCACGGCTCGGTGTTCGACACCTCCGGCCGCGTGCGCGGCGGCCCGGCGCCGGTGAACCTGCCGATCCCGGATTACGCCTTCGTGAGCGACACCAAGCTCCGCATCGGCGAGGGCGGCACCGCCGCCTAAGCCCCGCGACGCCGGACCCGCGCCACGCCCGAGACAGCCGTTAGGTTCAAGCCATGAGCAGCCATCCCACCACCTACGTTCCGCAGAGCGCCCTCGCGAAGTGGTTCGAGAGCCGCCTTCCCATCGTCGGCCTCATCCACTCGTCCTTCGTGGCCTTCCCGGTGCCGCGGAACCTCACCTATTTCTGGACCTTCGGCGCGGTCCTGATGTTCATGCTGATCTCGCAGATCGTCACGGGCGTCTTCCTCGCGATGTACTACACCCCGAACGCCGAGATGGCGTTCCAGTCGGTGGAGCACATCATGCGCGATGTGAATTACGGCTGGCTGCTGCGGTACCTGCACGCCAATGGCGCGTCGATGTTCTTCATCGCCGTCTACATCCACATCTTCCGCAACTTCTACTACGGCTCCTACAAGGCGCCCCGCGAGATCCTGTTCATCCTGGGCGTGATCATCTTCCTGCTCATGATGGCCACCGCCTTCATGGGCTACGTGCTCCCCTGGGGCCAGATGAGCTACTGGGGCGCCACCGTGATCACGAACCTGTTCTCGGCGGTGCCGCTCGTCGGCGACACCATCGTGAGCTTCCTGTGGGGCGGCTACTCGGTCGGCAACCCGACCCTGAACCGCTTCTTCTCGCTGCACTTCCTGCTGCCCTTCATGATCCTGGGCGTGGTGATCCTGCACGTGTGGGCGCTGCACGTGCCGGGCAACAACAACCCGACCGGCATCCCGATCAAGCAGGGCAAGGACGCGGTGCCGTTCCACCCCTACATGACCGTGAAGGACGGGTTCTCCCTCGTGGTCTTCCTGATCTTCTTCGCCTGGTGGGTGTTCTACATCCCGAACTACCTCGGCCACGCGGACAACTACATCCCGGCGAACCCGTCGGTGACGCCCGCCCACATCGTGCCGGAATGGTACTTCCTGCCCTTCTACGCGATCCTGCGCGCGGTGCCCGACAAGCTCGGCGGCGTCATCGCCATGATGGCCGCGATCGTGATCTGGTGCTTCATGCCGTGGCTCGACACCTCGCGCATCCGCTCGACCGCCTACCGCCCGCTCTACAAGATCTTCTTCTGGATCTTCTTCGCGGTCTGCATCCTGCTGGGCTGGCTCGGCGCCAAGCCCGCGGAGGGCTGGTACGTGGTCGCCTCGCAGATCTTCACGGTCTACTACTTCGCCCACTTCCTGGTCGTCCTGCCCCTGCTCGGCCTGTTCGAGCGTCCGCTGCCCCTGCCGAACTCGATCCTCGAATCCGTCATGGGCGTGCAGAAGGGCGGATCGGGCATGCCGGCGGGCGCCACCGCCGCACCGCAATCCAAGGGCTGAACCCGAGAACGGACGAAAAGAGACGATCCATGAAGACGATTGCCGTTCTCCTCGCCGGCGCTCTCGCGGCCGGTCTCGGCCTCGCCGCCCCGGCCCACGCGGCCGGCGAGACTCCGGTTCCGCCCCAGCAGACGTGGAGCTTTCAAGGGCCCTTCGGGACCTTCGATCGCGCTCAGCTGCAGCGGGGCT
>DATHAU010000439.1:0-1781 GCA_035296545.1 Microvirga sp. | reverse complement strand
AGCTCTGCCTGTCGAGAGATAAGCTCGGAGGCCAATACAGCGCCTCACCCTCAACCCTTCTCACCCAGCCGCACCACCCCCACCCCTGCCCCTCCCCGCAAGGGGGAGGGAACACGCGCTCGGCCGGTCAGCTTGCGGTAGCCATGTTCCTACTTTGTTCTTGACAGAGGCTGCAAGCTAGGCTATATCGTGTGGCAGTTCTTCTCCCCGAGGGGCGCGCTCGCGAGGCGTCGCAGGAAGCGGGAGCAGAACACGGTCTCGGGCAGGGGCTCGCACCCCTTGCCACGAGAGGCCCAGGCTGCCCGCCGGGCCTGCCCGCAGCCCCAGGCCGGCCTCACAGCCGTGACACCCGCCTGAGCTGACGACTGGCAGGTTCGCGTCGCCTGCTCGCCTAAAAGAACCGTGCGCGAGGGCCCTTCCGGCGCTTCATCATCTCACCCCATCGAGCCGGACCGCCTCTCGCGCCACCCCTCGATCCACCCTTCAGGCTGGAGCCACACGGCTCCGGCCTGAAGGCGCTTGCTTTTTGACATCCTCAGACTTGGCCATCCGCGCGTCAGGCGCTTCGCTCCGGCGACCTGCGTTCCGCCCCGGCCTATGGCCGTCGGGGTGCCACCCTCGCCTGTCATCCCCGCGCAGGCGGGGATCCCCAACCATCACGATGAGGGGAAGAGCGCGGCGGCATCCGCTGCGCCTCATTCTCGACCGTTAGCGGTTATGGATCCCGGGCTCCGCTGCGCGGCCCCGGGATGACGGCGGGATATCGGCTCAGGCCGAGAACGCCCGGCTCAAGCCCGGGGCCGCGACCCTTCACGGCTTCACGATCCGGTCGAGCCGGTTGTCGACGAAGAAATAGAGCTCGCGGCCGCCGGGCTCGGCATAGAGCACCTGCACCTCCCGCTGGCCCTTGCCGCTCTCGCCGACCAGCACGTCGGTTGCGGGCCGGCCCTTGAGGCGGACGAGGTCGCATTCGGCGATGCCGGGCTCGATGGCGGCGGCGGTTCCCGCGGCCGGGCCGGTACAGCGGCCGTCGGGTCCCAGCAGGGGCCCCTCGAAGGCGGGCCCGGCCGGGGCCAGGGCCGGCGGCGGGGGTGCGGCGGCCACCCGCGGGGCCTCGGTGCGGCTGTTGCAGGCGGCCAGACCCAGCGCCGCGAGGGCCAGGGTCGAGAGAACCGTCACGCGCATGAACTTGACCCCCGGAGAATGCCTCTAATCCGCGGCCCTTGCCTGCAGCGCCTCTTCGAAAAGCCGCCGCGCGTCGTCCCTGAAGGCCTGCCGCGAACCCTGGCGGGAATAGAACATGTGGCCGCCCTCGTAAACCTTCAGCGCCACCCGGTTCTCGGAGCCGAGGTTCGGCACCTGGTTCAGGAGGAGCTGGGAGGCGAAGTACGGGGTCACCAGATCGGTGAAGCCGTGGGTGACGAGCACGCGCAGCTTGCCGTCGAGGGAGAGGGCCTGGCGCAGCTCCTCCAGGTTCTCGGGCCCGCTGCGCCCCCCGCCCCAGCGCCACGCGCCGTTCACCCCGCCGTTGAGCAGGTTGTAGCGCCCTTCCGCCCGGTAGTTCAGGTTCCGGTTCAGGTGATGGATCATGGCGCTGGTCAGGGGCGCGGTCATGCCGCTGAGAACCGGGTCCTCGAAGCGCGATAGGTAGGCGTTGGGGTTGGGATCGGCGATGGCCACGTTGGTGTCGTAGGCGCTCACCACCTCGTTGGAGGCCCGCCGCAATTCCCGCTGGACGGTGCGCATGTCGATGCGCCCGGCAAGGCGGCGCGTGAGCTCCG
>DATHAU010000438.1:0-3821 GCA_035296545.1 Microvirga sp. | reverse complement strand
GGAGCACAGGGGAAGCGGGCCGAGTATCGGGATCCATATTCACCCTTGGCGAACGCCTCATGAGGTCCCGATCCACCTTTATCAGCAAGCTCGCGTGAACCGCCTTGGAAGCCGTTTTTTGCGCCTCTACAGCGTAGGACTTGAGGCTCATCACCTGAAAATCGAAAGTGTTGCTCGCCCGCACCAAGTTGCAATGCACCCCTCGAACGACAAATGAGCGATACTCCCGAAGGGATTCAATCCAAAGTCATTTCAACGGCCGTTTTCAGGTAATCTATCCTTTGTAGAACAAGATCAATGATGTAGCTGCCATAAATTAGGCAATCTTGACCATATTGTCGCCATATCGGCTTGTAGGTATGGCCCCGCTTTCGAGCACCATCTGTTGCGTAACCTTCCAATTCTTATCAACCAACAACAGCACATGCGGCTTTGACCGTTCATGGCGGGGATAAACTATGGCCATTACACAAGGTAAATCAACAATGGTTGGCAGCGGCTCCGACACACTCGTGTTGAAGGTCACGCAGAACGCCTACCAGGGCGACGCGCAATACGCCGTATATGTTGATGGCAAGCAGGTTGGCGGCACCCTGACCGCTCAAGCGCTGCGCGGTAGCGGCCAATCCGATACTGTCGAGATCAAGGGTGATTGGGCTAATGGCAATCACAACGTCTCGGTGAAACTCCTGAACGACCTCTACCACGGCTCACCCACAACGGACCGCAACCTCTATGTGGAAAGCGCCATGTACAACGGCGCAACGGTCTCCGGCAGCAACCTGTATGTGAACTCAACCACGCCCAAAGGCTTCACTGTCACCGATACGGGTACTGTCACCGGGCCCACACCGACCCCAGATGCCGCGCCGACCCCTGCGCCTACGGGTCCCACGAGCGGCGCCAAACTGACCAAATCGGGACCGATCAAGTCGTCCTACGCCGGTCAGGTGATCGAGAACCTGGACGTGTGGGCCGACAGCGGCAACGGCATCACCGTGACCCATGACAACGTGATCATTCGCAATGTCCGCATCCACCACAAGACCGGCGACGGCATCAACGTGACGAACGCCAAGGGCGTGCAGATCACGAAGGCCGAGATCCGCAACATGGATCCTCCGTCCGGCATCAACGGCGAGAGCGATACGTCGATCAACAACATCGACCTGCTGAATGCTCAGGACACGAAGATCAGCTACGTGACGCTGCGTGACGGTGCGACCGGCATCTATGCCAATTATTCGCCGCGGACCATCGTCGATCATGCCGATGGCTACAACTTCCACGGCGGTTTCCCCCGTGGTCAGTTCGTGCAGTTCGGCTATTCGGATGGCTCGAAGCTGACGAACTTCTACACGAGGAACGAGCTGACGAAATCCCGCACCGAGGACAACGTCAACGTCTACCATTCGAACAATGTGGTCATCGAAAACGGAGTGATCGACGGCAACAACTCCCGGTCCGGGGTAGGCGTGCTGTTCGAGGGCGATTCCGGCGGCGGCGTCGTGCGCAACGTGGACGTGGTTCGCATGACGAATGGCGGCTTCTCGTCCTATTCGAACAACGTGGACTTCTTTGACGTGCGCGTGTTCGACGGCCACATGAACACCGCCAGCGGACGCGGGGCTCCGCTCTCCAACGGAGTGAGCTTTGCGGTGACGGCGAGCGGCGTCGGCTACGACGACGCCACCTATACCCGTCCTGCCAACCCGAACAACGTCTTCTGGGGTTCGCAGCCTGCGGAGTTCAAGGACATCCGCCACGATCCCGGCGCGGTGGTCATGGACAACAGCAGCTTCACGAACGAGTGGAACTGGATCGTCTGATCCGGCACTTCCGATATGACCACAGGCGGCGGGGCTCATGTCCCGCCGCTGTTTGTTCTGCGCCCCGCCCGCGAGTTATGCGGAGTCCGGGGTCGGCGTCGATGCCGCCGCGACAGCTTCCCCATCGCCACGGCTGGGCGGTTCGAGGAGACCCCGTTGAAGCCGTACCCTCGCTGGAGCCCATGGCAGACGGCGTGTCTTGTTATAGTATTCATTGGCACAGAGCAAGCTGCTGCGCAGAAGTTCGATGCGACGGAACTGACTCGCATTCCTGAAGCTTGGCTGAAGCCGTGCGATCTATTCTGTACTTGAATTTCTGTTGGTTCAATTTATTGATACTCCCTCTGAGGTATAACAGTCGTTATTTCGTGCATTTCACCGGGGCGGGGGCGCAATGACTGACGAAGAAATCGAAGCGGTCGCAGAGGAGCTTGCGAAGATCGGCGGGCTCTCGTGGTATCCGGGGCGCACGGACGGACCCCTCCTCAGGCCGATCAGCGAGCGCTATCGGGATCGCGCGCGGGTCGCCATCGCGGCGCTGGATCGCGTTCGCGCAGGCAGGGAGGCTTCCGCGTCGCTCCATCACCCGCCCGGGAAAAACCCGTCTTCTGCCTCGGCTCCCTCTTCCGATCATGGCGATCGGCTCCATGTCGGCGCCGTGGTGGTCTACCGCCCTCCCGGGGACCAGCGGGCGGTGACCTGCAGAATCGAGAGGATGGATGAGGGCCGCGCCTACCTCGTTCCCTGCCCGAAGCCGGACTTCGGCTGGGTGTCCCTCGACGATCTTGCGCTGGTGAGCCCGAGGAATCTCCAAACGGGGTATAGCTGATCGAGACGGCCGGAGGTTCGCTTGCGGTATTCGGCCGAGCCGGATAGGACGTTGTGTCCCGACTTTCCTGTGACGCAGGTCTCGAAATGCGCTGCTTCTTCCACCTCGTGAACGGTCGCGAAGCAATCTTGGATGAAGCAGGCATCGAAGTCGCTGATCTCGAAACGGCCAAGACCGAGGCCTCCAGGGCGATCAGGGAGCTGCGCCAGGAGGGCGGCGCCTCCGACGAGTGGAGCGGCTGGCGGCTGGACATCGTGTGCCCTGAGGGAAGTCTCCTCTACTCCATCGGACTCGACGTCACGCTGCACTGAAGCGGGATCCGACAGGAGAGCCCGCACGGTCGCCCCCTTCCGCCGTGACCTGTTGCCGATGCCGTCGCGTCGATCGCCCGGTCGCGTTCAGGCTGCTTCCCGCGCGGCAGCCTCGCGGGTCCTCCCTCTGAATGCGGGCCCGAGATCGATGCCGTGGGGAACCGCCATGTCCCTGGCGAGCTTCGGCAGAGGACTCCACTCCTTGACCCCCATCGTCTGGACGGCCTGCGCCAGGTGCTGGCACCGGCAGGCGGGGCAGGCCCGAAGGGTGGACGTCACGAGGATCGTGCCCTCGCGGATCCTCGTCCTGTCCGGATCGTATCCCATCCAGTCGGCGAATTCCGGCCCGTCGAGGGGAAGGCTCAGGACATTCTCGTAATAGGTGTCGAACGCGTCCCGGTCGTTGAAGTGCTGGGCACCCGCGGCGAGCGTGTGCAGATGGTGCGAGCACGAGGGGCAGGCCGGACGCTTCCTGGCGAACACCGAGGTTCCGAGGCTGCCGAGAATGAAGCCGAGGAACTGCAACAGGGCAAGACCGTAGCCGAAGACGCCCGGATCGGCGGCCTCGGCCTGCGCCGGACCGCTCCGCAGGTACGACGTGGTCAGCCTGATATCCAGGTAGTTGAGGAAGCCGATGCGATCGGCGACGCGAAAGCCGTTCCCGAGAACGAGGGCCGAATACTCGTCGTAGTAGATGGCCGCCATCGCCAGCGCGGCGCCCGCGCCGGCGTGCAGGAGCCATGCCGGGCGGGTCTCGAACAGGCGACTTCCAAGGTGGATGCCGGATGCGGCGGCGGCTCCCGTCAGGATCGCTCCCGCGGGCGCGACGCTCCAGAGGGTCAGGGTGAACAG
>DATHAU010000437.1:0-11569 GCA_035296545.1 Microvirga sp. | reverse complement strand
GATGTCGATCGAGCCATCGAGCAGGCCCATCAGGATCGACTCGCGCGCCCGGCCTTTGTCGCGGCCCGTGAACAGCGCGATGTTGACCCCTGTTGGCGCGGCGATCCGGCGCAATGTATCGAAGTGCTGGCGGGCGAGGATTTCGGTGGGAGCCATCATAGCCGCCTGTCGGCCGGCCTCGATGGCGCTCGCCATGGCGAGAAGCCCGACCACCGTCTTGCCCGAGCCCACGTCCCCCTGGAGGAGCCGCAGCATCTTCTTGTCGGAGGTGAGGTCCCGGCGGATATCCTCCACCGCCCGGACCTGGGATTCCGTGAGCCCGAAGGGCAGGGCGCGCGTCAGGCGCTCCACCAGATGGCCGTCGCCCGCGTTCACCCGCCCCGGCAGCCGCCGCATCCGGCTTCTGACCAGGGCGAGGGCAAGCTGGGAGGCGAGCAGTTCGTCATAGGCCAGGCGGCGGCGCGGGCTGGACCTGGCGAGCGCGTCCTCGGAGAGCTGCGCCGCGCTGTCGGGTCTGTGGAGGGCAAAGAGCGCCCGCTGGAAATCCGGCAGGGCGTTGCGGTCGAGCCAGGCCGCGTCCTGCCACTCGGGCAGGGAGGGCACCTTGTCCAGGGCCGCGCCGATGTAGCGGCCGACCATCCGGGACGAGAGCCCTTCCGTAAGGCCGTAGACCGCCTCCACGGCAGGCAGGTTCTCGATGCCGCGCTCGTCCAGGATCCGGTCCGGGTGGACCATCTGGCGACGGCCCTCCCACAGCTCGATCTTGCCTGAGATATAGCGGCGCTCCCCCACCGGCAGGAGCTTTTCGAGCCGGGGCCTCTGGCCGTTGAAGAAGATCAGGGTCACGTCGCCGGTCTCGTCCTCCACGAGGATGCGATAGGGCGCGCGCCGGCCCGGGGGAGGGGCGCGATGCGCCACCACGGAAACCGACAGGGTGACCGGCTCGCCGACGGGCGCATCGGCCACGGAACCCTTCATCGCCCGGGAGATGCCGCTGCTCGGCAGGTGGAACAGCAGGTCCGCCACCCGCGCGGAACGGCCCGGCTCCCCGAGGAGCCGGTCGAGCAGGGGCGCGATCTTCGGTCCCACGCCGGGCAGGGTGCCGGCCGGCGCGAAGAGCGGGTCGAGAATGGACGGGCGCAGGGACATCAAACGGGTGGCAACTCAGAGGGAGATGGTTATATAGCCGCCAAGCCGCTTCAATGCGACGCCATCTTGATCGATCGGAGCCCTTTCATGAGCGGAACCACACGCACGAGCGCCGACCTCGACGTCCGCCGCAGGCAGATCCTGTACCGGGCCTGGCACCGGGGAATGCGGGAGATGGACCTGATCATGGGCCGTTTCGCCGATGCGGAGATCGGCGAGCTCTCGGACGAGGACCTGGCCGAGTTCGAGCGCCTGATCGAGGTTCCCGACCGGGACCTCCTGGGCTGGATCACCGGCGAGATCGAGACCCCGTCCAACTACGACACGGCGGTGTTCCGCCGCCTGAAGGGCTTCCATACCCATACCTCGCCCATTCACATCTGACGCCGCCTTGTCGTCCCCGGCGGTCCGCAGGACCGGGAAGGGGATCGGTGGCCCGGAGCGCGCCTCCGGATTTCCTTCCCCTCCGCCGCGCCTCGGCCGGTCCCTCGGACCGGCAGAATGACAGGCGAAAACCTTTCTCCTCATCCAACGAACCGGGCCGAAAGGCCTGCGTTTCCACTCATTGACCCGACAATCCGCCATGAAGACTGCACTGACCCGCGCACTCGACGCCCTCAAGAAGGGCCAAGGCCTGACCCTGTCCAGCGTTCCGGAGGGCTTCGACGCGCTCGCCGTCGCCGATCTGGCGCGGGGCCTGTCCGGCCATGTGGAGGGCCCGGCCGTTCTGGTGCATGTGGCCCGGGACGGCCAGCGGCAGCAGAACTTCGCCAGCAGCCTCGGCTTCATCGCGCCCGAGATCGAGATCCTGCCCTTCCCAGCCTGGGACTGCCAGCCCTATGACCGGGTGTCGCCCAATGCGGCCATCACGGCGCAGCGCATGACCACCCTGGCGCGGCTCGCCCGCTCCAAGACCTCGGAGGACAAGCCGCGCATCCTCTCCACCACGGTGAACGCCCTGGTCCAGCGGGTGCCGCCGCGGTCCCGCATCGCGGCCGAGACCTTTTCGGCCGCCCCCGGCAACGTGGTCGACACCACCCTGCTGGTGCAATGGCTGGAGACCAACGGCTTCCTGCGCACGGGCACGGTGCGGGACACGGGCGAATATGCCGTTCGCGGCGGCATCATCGATCTCTTTCCGGCAGGGCTGCCGAACCCGGTGCGCCTCGACTTCTTCGGCGACGCCCTCGAGTCGATCCGCTCCTTCGACCCGGAGACGCAGCGGACCGTGGGCAGCCTGCGCTCCCTCGATCTGGTTCCCATGAGCGAGGTTCAGCTCACCACCGAGAGCATCCGGCGCTTCCGCCAGACCTATGTGGCGCATTTCGGGGCGCCGACCCGGGACGACCGGCTCTACGAGGCGATCAGCGAGGGGCGGCGCTATCCCGGTCTGGAGCACTGGCTGCCCCTGTTCCACGACCACTTGGACACCCTGTTCGACTACCTCCCGAGCATTCCGGTGGTCTTCGATGCCCTTGCGGACGACGCGGCCGCCGAGCGCCTGTCCCAGGTGAAGGATTATTACGACGCAAGGCGCGAGGGCATCGGCCAGAGCCAGGCGGGCGTGGCCCCCTATCGTCCGCTTCCGCCGGAGGCGCTGTACGTCAAGCCTGACGAATGGGCGGACCGCACCGCATCCCTGGCGCTGGCGCGCATCACCCCCTTCGCGGTTCCGGAATCGCAAGGGCGTATCGTGGTGGATTGCGGGGTGCGGCAGGGGCGCAACTTCATCGCCGAGCGGGCGGACGAGAACGCCAACGTGTTCCAGGCGGTCATCGGCCACATCCGCGACCTCCAGGCCTCGGGCCGCCGGGTGATCCTCGGGGCGTGGTCGGAGGGCTCCCGCGAGCGCCTGTGCCATGTGCTCCACGACCACGACCTGCGCCAGACCCGGCCGATCTCCCGCCTCTCGGAGGCGACGGCCTATCCGAGGAACGAGATTCCGGTGGGGATCTGGAGCCTGGAATCGGGCTTCGAGACCGGGGACCTGGCGGTCATCAGCGAGCAGGACATCCTCGGCGACCGGCTCGTGCGCCAGAAGCGCAAGTCCAAGCGCCCGCAGGACTTCCTCACCGAGGTGGCGGCGCTGACGCCGGGCGATCTCGTGGTGCACGTGGATCACGGCATCGGCCGCTTCGAGGGCCTGAAGACCATCGAGGCGGCGGGCGCTCCGCACGACTGCCTGGAACTCCACTATGCGGGCGGCGACCGCCTGTTCCTGCCTGTGGAGAACATCGAGCTCCTGACCCGCTACGGCTCGGAGGAGACCGAAGTCCAGCTCGACCGGCTCGGGGGCGGAGCCTGGCAGGCCCGCAAGTCGCGCATGAAGCAGCGCATCCGCGAGATGGCGGGCGCGCTCATGAAGATCGCCGCGGCGCGCATCCTCAAGGAGGCCCCGCGCCTGGTTCCGCCGGAGGGGCTCTACGACGAGTTCGCGGCCCGCTTCCCCTATGACGAGACCGAGGACCAGATGAACTCCATCGAGGCGGTCCTGGACGACATGGGGTCCGGCCGCCCCATGGACCGGCTGGTCTGCGGCGACGTGGGCTTCGGCAAGACGGAGGTGGCCCTGCGCGCCGCCTTCGTGGCCGCCATGAGCGGCAAGCAGGTGGCCATCGTGGTGCCCACGACCCTGCTGGCGCGCCAGCACTACCGGACCTTCTGCGACCGTTTCCGCGGCTTCCCGCTCCAGGTGGCGCAGGCCTCCCGCTTCGTGCCCGCCGCCGAGATGAAGAAGGTGAAGGAGGGCCTGGCGGACGGCACGGTCGACATCGTCGTGGGCACCCACGCGCTTCTCGGTAAGTCGATCAAGTTCAGGGACCTGGCGCTTATCATCGTGGACGAGGAGCAGCATTTCGGCGTCAGCCACAAGGAGCGCCTGAAGGAGCTGCGCGCCGAGGTCCATGTGCTGACCCTGTCGGCCACCCCGATCCCGCGCACCTTGCAACTGGCTCTGACGGGAGTGCGCGAGCTGTCCCTGATCACCACGCCGCCGGTGGACCGCCTGGCGGTGCGCACCTTCATCACGCCCTTCGACCCGCTCCTCATCCGCGAGGCGCTCCTGCGCGAGCGCTACCGGGGCGGGCAGGCCTTCTACGTGGTGCCGCGCCTGGACGACCTGGCCGACGTGAAAGCCTTCCTGGACAGGGAGGTGCCGGAGGCCAAGGTCGCCGTGGCCCACGGCCAGATGGCGGCGGGCCAGCTCGAGGACGTCATGACCGCCTTCTACGAGGGCAAGTACGACATCCTGCTCTCCACCACCATCGTGGAATCGGGCCTCGACATCCCCACCGCCAACACCCTTATCGTTCACCGGGCCGACATGTTCGGCCTGTCCCAGCTCTACCAGCTCCGGGGGCGGGTGGGGCGCTCCAAGACCCGCGCCTACGCGTTGTTCTCGGTGCCGGCCAACAAGTCCCTCACGGTGCAGGCCGAGCGCCGCCTGAAGGTGCTCCAGACCCTCGATACCCTGGGGGCGGGCTTCCAGCTCGCCTCCCACGATCTCGACATCCGCGGGGCGGGCAACCTCCTGGGCGAGGAGCAGTCCGGCCACATCAAGGAGGTCGGCTACGAGCTCTACCAGCAGATGCTGGAAGAGGCGGTAGCCCAGCTCAAGGCGGGCATCGAGGAGCCGACGGAGGACCAGTGGTCGCCCAGCATCGCGGTCGGGGCGCCGGTGATGATCCCGGAAGGCTACATCGCCGACCTGCAGCTGCGCCTGGGGCTCTATCGTCGCCTGTCGACCCTGGAGACCGACGCCGAGATCGACGCCTTCCGGGCGGAGCTGATCGACCGGTTCGGACCCGTGCCCTCGGAGGTGGACCAGCTTCTCAAGATCATGGCCATCAAGGTGCTCTGCCGCCGCGCCAACGTGGAGAAGGTGGATGGCGGCCCCAAGGGCATCATCATCTCGTTCCGCGACAACTCCTTCGCCAACCCCACGGGGCTCATCGGCTACGTCACGGAGCAGGCCTCCTTCGCCAAGGTCCGTCCCGACATGAAGATCGTGTTCATCCGCGACATCGAGACCCCTGACGAGCGCATCAAGGCCTCGACCACGATCCTGCGCAACCTGGTGCGGATCGCGGAGAAGAAGGCGGCCTGATGCCCGAGACCTGGGCCGTGATCGACAGCAAGGCCTCTGGATTCCTGAAAGGGTAGGCGCCTCAAAGCTCCGGGGCGGCCACGGCCCGGCTGCCCAGCTCGTTCTGGAGCATCGCCATGGCGCCGTTCACGCCGCCGGTGACGATGACGGGAGTGCGGCTGGAGGCGAGCGTCCGGCGCAGGCGGGTGGCAAGTTCCAGAAAGCGGCGGCGCTCGGACCAGTCCGCTTCGCGGGGCATCTGGAGAACGACGGCCGCGGGGCTGGGGATGAGGGCCAGAACATCGTCCGCCGCCTCCAGGGGCGCGGTCACGCTTGCGTATCCCAGGCCTGCGAGTTCTGCCGAAAGAGCACAGTCAGTGTCGCGATCGCCGTTGTCGACGACGAGAACCTTCTGCATTCCGTTCATGATCAAACCCTGCAGTTGCACGCGACGCCGGAAAGGAGACACTGACCCTAACGTCAAGCGAGAGCATTTGTTTCATCTTCAACATGAATGGAAGCTCAACAATAGGCGCAGCCTTGTCTCGACAACGTCAGTCCGGCTCGCGCCACCAGGTGTCCACGGAGACCCCGCGCAGGGGAACCGTGGCGGGGCGCTTGAGGTGGCTGCTGCGCACAAGCCATTGATCGTCCGCGTAAAACAGCGGAATCACGTAGAAGCCCGACAGGAGGGCCCGGTCGAGGGCGCGCACCGACGCGACGAAATCCTCCCGGGTCTCGGCCTCCAGGAGCGAATCGAGCAGCCTGTCGATGGCGGGGGACTGCACCCCGGCGAAGTTCTGCGAGCCGCTCCTCTGCGCGGCCGCGCTGCCCCAGCGGTTGCGCTGTTCGCTGCCCGGCGAATCGGAGGCGGGCCAGACCCACTGGATCATGTCGAAGTCGAACCGGCCGAGGCGGCGCCAGTACTGGATCTCGTCCACGGACCGGATCCGCCCCTGGATTCCGAGCTTTTCCAGGGCCTGGACCAGGTTCAGGCCCAGGCGCTCCTGATTGGACGAGTTGCCGTTGACGAGGATCTCGAAGACGAAGGGCTCGCCCGTTCCCTGCCTGCGCAGGACGCCTTTCTCCAGGTGCCAGCCGGCCTCGTTGAGCAGGGCGAGCGCCCGGCGGGCGAGATCCCGGTCGCGGCCCGATCCGTCCGACACGGGAGGCGCCCAGCGGCCTTCGAGGAGGTCGTCCCTGACCGCGCCAGGGAACGGACCCAGGAGCATCCGCTCCCGTTCGGTGGCGGGCCTCCCGGTGGAGGCCAGGACGGAGCCGGCAAAGAAGCTGTCGGAGCGCTTGAGCAGCCCGGAGAAGAGATTGCGGTTGAGCCATTCGAAATCGAACAGGTAGCCCAGGGCCTCCCTCACCCTCGGGTCGGCGAAGATCGCCCGGCGGGTGTTGAACACGAAGCCGTTCATCCCCTTGGGCAGGTGCAGCGGCAGCGCCTCCCGGACGAGGCGGCCGCTCCTGACCGGCGGGATGTCGTAGCCCGTGGCCCAGCGGGTCGGGTCTCCCTCCAGCCTGATGTCATAAAGCCCCGCCTTAAAGGCTTCGAACAAGCTATTGGCGTCCCTGAAGAAATCGTACCGAATCTCCTCGAAATTATAGAGGCCGCGGGTGACGGGCAGATCCTCGGCCCAGTAATCCTGGCGGCGCTTCAGGACGACGCGCTCGCCGGGCTTCACCTCGGCGATCGTGTAGGGACCCGAGCCGATCGGCGGCGCGAGGGAGGGCTTGTCGAAGCCGTCCTGGTTCGTGGCATGGGCCGGGAAGATCGGCATCAGGGCGATGATGAGGGGCAGTTCCCGGTCCTGGGAGCCGGACAGGTCGAACCGGATGCGGTGGGGATCGAGGATCTCGACGGCTTTCGCCTGGGCGAAGCTGGTGCGGTGGAAGGGCTTTCCGTGCTTCTTCAGGAGGTCGAAGGTGAACCGCACGTCCTCGGCCGTCAGGGGCCGCCCATCCGAGAAGCGCGCCCGGGGATCCAGGTGGAAGGTGATGAAGCTGCGGTCCTGGGGCAGCTCGACGGATCGGGCCACGAGCCCATAGAGCGTGAAGGGCTCGTCCGCCGAGCGGGCCATCAGGCTTTGCAGCACATAGACCGGAACCGCATTGGGGGCGACCCCGAGGACGATCAGCGGGTTGAGGCTGTCGAAGGTGCCCTGCAGGCCCAGGGTGATTCGTCCCCCTTTGGGAGCCTCGGGATTGACGTAGGGGAAATGAGGGAAGCCGGGGGGAAGCGCCGGTTCCCCGTGCATGGCGATACCATGCCGCAGGGCCTCCGCTCCCGGCTCCGCGACGGCGCCGAAGCCCGACAAGGCGAAGGCCGCAAGAAACCAGAGGGTTCGTCCAAGGCTGAGGCCCATAGCGTTTCCGGTACGAGGCGGGGTTTTTCCCAGAGCGAACGATGTAAAGAAAGTTTCGCCCGGCGACTGGAAACCTACCCCATTAAAGGTTAAAGGAGCGCCACACGTCATGCCTTCGCCTTAAATCGGCGAAGATTGGCCATCCCATTGCAGGTTCCGAACGCGCCGGATCACACGGCCCGCTCAAAGCCTACCTTTCGACTGAAGAGGATCTAACCATATGTCAATCGCGACACGCATCGCGAGCCTGGGGGGTACCCGTGGTCTGGCGACGGCCCTGGCCCTTCTGGTGAGCGCACCCGTTCTTGCACAGACCGCTCCGGCTCAGCCGGCCCGTCCGGCCGCCCAGCCGGCTCGTCCCGCGGCTCAACCGGCGCAGCCGCCGGCCCCGCCCGCGCAACCGGCCCAGCCGGCTCAAGGGCAGCAGCAGCAGACGGGCCCCATGGTCGTGCAGGTGAAGGCCGAGCCTTCCCAGCCGGAATGGACCAAGGTCTGCGGCAAGGATCAGAACACCAACAGCGAGATCTGCTACACCACCCGCGACTTCGTGTCGGATCAGGGCCAGCCGGTTCTGGCGCTTGCCGTGTATGACGTGAAGGGCCCGCAGGCTCAGCGGGTCGTGCGCTTCGTCATGCCGCTCGGCCTGCTCCTGCAGCCCGGCCTGCGCTTCGCGGTGGACCAGGCTCAGCCGGTCTCCGGCCGCTACGTCATGTGCCTGCCCAACGGCTGCTTCGCCGAGGCCCAGGTGAAGGACGACTTCATCAACGGCCTCAAGAAGGGCACGAACCTGAACGTGAGCGTCCAGAACCAGATGGGTCGCGAGCTGACCTTCGCGGTTCCCGCCGCAGGCTTCGCCAAGTCCTTCGACGGTCCGCCGATCGACCCGAAGGTCCTGGAAGAGCAGCAGAAGCGGCTCCAGGAAGAGCTTCAGAAGAAGAGCGAAGAGATGCGCAAGCAGATGCTCAACGGGGGAACCGGTCCGGGCGCGCCTGCCGCGGCTCCGAGCGCCCAGGCGGCCCCCAAGCCGTAAGGCCCTTCCAGCGCGACACGAACAAAAACGCCGGGGCTCGCGAGCCCCGGCGTTTTCATGTGGCGGTCAGTGGGCGAGGATCGGCTTGGCCCGATAGGCGCCGTTCTTGTCCCGGACGAACATCTCCGGGATCATCGGGTTTCTGAGGGGCTCGGCCGAATCGTCCACGAGAAGGTTCTGCTCGGAAACGTAGGCGATGTACTCGGTTTCGGCATTCTCGGCGAAGAGGTGATAGAAGGGTTGGTCCTTCCGGGGACGGACCTCCTCGGGAATCGACAGCCACCATTCTTCCGTGTTGTCGAATTCCGGATCCACATCGAAGATCAGGCCTCTGAAATCGAAGTACCGGTGCCTCACCACTTGGCCGATCGCGAATTTGGCTGAACTCGCTTTCATGGGCATGAGTCTTAACTCCTTGAATTCCATATAGAGGCCCCGCCCGGGGATTCCAAATCCGGCGCCTGTCACGATCTGGCGAGCGGGCCCTGCGTTTTCGGACTGCGAGCCCCTCCCGGGGCGGGATTGTCCTTGAGGTGGAAGCTTGCCAGAAGGAACCTCCACGTTCCCGGCAGAATCCTTCCAACCGGAGCCCGCGATGTCCGAACTGATCGGGCTTTTCAATCTGCTTGCGCCCTTCTTCGGACTGATCGGCCTCGGGTTCTTCTGCGGCAAGGTGGTGAGGCAGCCGGAAGCCGGCCTCGCCTGGATGCAGTTCTTCCTCATCTACGTGGCGCTGCCCTGCCTGTTCTACCGGCTCATCGCCGACAAGCCCCTCGACGAGCTGGCGAACTGGCCCTTCATCGCCGCCACGACCCTGTCCACCCTCTGCGCCTTCGGGCTCTCCTTCGCGGCCGGCTGGCGGTACACGAGGGACCTTGCGCAGTCGGTCATGCAGGGCGTGGCCGGGTCGTACTCCAACATCGGCTATATGGGCCCGCCCCTGATCCTGGCCGCCCTCGGCCCGGCGGCCAGCGCGCCGGTGGTGCTCATCTTCGTTTTCGACAGCCTGCTCCTGTTCTCCCTGGTGCCCCTGCTCATGTCCGTGGCGGGCCTGGAAAAGCTGAGCCCCGGGGCGACGGTCCGGCGGATCCTCTGGCGGGTCGCGACGCATCCCTTCAACGTGGCCACCGCCCTGGCGGTGGCCGCGAGCTATCTCCACCTGGAGCTTCCGACGGCGCTCGGTCAGATCGTCACCTGGCTTTACGGATCGGCCGCGCCCTGCGCCCTGTTCCTCCTCGGCGTCACGGTGGCCATGCGGCCCATCGGGCGCATTCCGGGGGAGGTGCCGGCCCTGGTGGTGATCAAGCTCGTCCTGCACCCGCTCCTGCTGTGGGCCGTGCTCTCGGCCCTGGGAGATTTCGGCCGGACCTGGACCTATGCGGCCGTCACCATGGCGGCGCTGCCGCCCGCCCTCAACATCTTCGTGATCTCGACCCAGTACGGCGTCGGCGTGGAGCGCGCCTCGGCCTGCGTGCTGATGGGGACCCTGGCCTCCATGGCGACCCTGACGGGCCTTCTCTACCTCATCAATACCGGCCTGCTGCCCTACGACCTGTTTCCCTAAGCGGCCTCTCCCCGCATGAGCCGGGGCGCTCCCACATGGGGGAGCACGCCCTCGCGCATGACCGCGCGGCGAAGGGGGCCGATATGGCCCACGGCCAGAAGGCCCGCGCCTCTCAGGAAATCGGCTGGGACGAGGCCGGAGAGCAGCGTCCGGTTGAGGCTGTCCACCGCCGCGGTGCGCAGGCGGACGTCGAGGTCGCGCCCGCGCTGGTAGCGGTTCAGGGTCTCGTCCGAGCCCGGCTCCCGGCCCTCCGCGACGGAATCCACCGCCGCATCCCGCAGGGCGGCCACGTCGCGCAGGCCCAGGTTCAGGCCCTGCGCCCCGATGGGCGGAAAAACATGGGCCGCCTCGCCCACGAGGGCGAGACGCCGCGACCGGTAGCGGTCGACGGACATTCCGCTCATGGGCACGAGACCGCGCGGCCCATCGACCCGCATGGCGCCGAGAAGCGACTGCGCCTGCCGCTCGACGGCGCGGGCCAGCGCCCCGTCGTCGAGACCGGCCAGGCGCCCTGCCTCCCCGGCGCCTGTCACCCAGACGAGGCTCGACCGGCGGCCGGGCAGGGGAACCAGGGTGAAAGGGCCATGGCGGGTGTGGAACTCGGTCGACGCGTCCCGGTGCTCCCGGTCATGGGCCAGGATCGCCGTCACCGCCGCCTGCGGATAGGACCAGGTCCGGGCCTGGATGCCGGCGATCTGGCGCAGCTTCGAGTTGCGTCCGTCCGCCGCCGCCACGAGGCCCGCCCTGATGGGGCGCCCGTCCGCGAAGGCGATGGCGGCCGATCCTTCGCCCGCCTCGAAGCCGGAGGCCTGGCGATGGAGCACGGTCAGGTTCCCATACTCCCGCACGGCCTCCGCCAGCCTTTCCACGAGAGTCGCGTTCTCCACGTTCCACCCGAAGGCGTCGAGGCCGATCTCGTGGCTGGAGAAGGACACCGGCGGCGGCCGGAAGAGGCTGCCCGTGTCGTCCACGATCCGCATGGTCTCCAGGGGCGCGGCGTCCGGCGCCAGGCGGGGCCATACGCCCAGGGCCTCGAGGAAGCGGATCGAGCCGTTGAGCAGGGCCACCGTGCGCCCGTCCCGCCGGGCGTCAAGCCCGCCCACGAGAACCGTTCTGAAGCCGTCCCGGGCGAAGGCGAGGGCGGCGCTCAGGCCGACGGCTCCGGCCCCCACCACGGCGATGTCATAATGGTCTTCGGTCACGGGTCTCTCATGGGGATCTGTGGACGGGGCGCGGACTCACAATAAACCATGCATTCGCCATTGCCGACCGGCGCGGCCCGTCCCTATGATCGGTTCCACAAGGGAAGGAACCCCGGCGGAGCCCGTCCGGATCCCGCGGGGCTCCCGTCCATCGTGCCTATCCTCTTC
>DATHAU010000436.1:0-2584 GCA_035296545.1 Microvirga sp. | reverse complement strand
TGTGGACCCGGACACCAATGCCCGCTCCGTGAAGGACATCAAGGAGCAGGACGTCTACATGGGCGACATGCCGCTCATGACGGACAACGGCACCTTCATCGTCAACGGCACCGAGCGCGTCATCGTCTCCCAGATGCACCGTTCTCCCGGCGTGTTCTTCGACCACGACAAGGGCAAGACCCATTCGTCGGGCAAGCTGCTGTTCGCCGCCCGCATCATCCCCTATCGCGGCTCCTGGCTCGACATCGAGTTCGACGCCAAGGACATCGTCTATGCCCGCATCGACAGGAAGCGCAAGCTCCCGGTCACGTCCCTGCTTTACGCCCTCGGCCTCGACGGCGAGGAGATCCTCAACACCTTCTACAAGCGCGTCGTCTACAAGCGGGCCAAGGACGGCTGGACCGTTCCCTTCGACGCGGAGCGCATGAAGGGCTTCAAGGCTACCGTCGATCTCGTCGACGCGAAGACCGGCGAAGTCGTGCTCGAGGCCGGCAAGAAGCTGACCGCCCGCGCCTCCCGCCAGCTCGGCGAGAAGGGCCTGAAGAACCTCCGCGCGACGGACGAGGACCTGTACGGCCAGTACATCGCGGAAGACCTCGTGAACCCCACCACCGGCGAGATCTATGCCGAGGCGGGCGACGAGATCACCGAGAAGCTGCTGAAGGGCTTAGGGGAGGCCGGCTTCACCGAAGTTCCGGTTCTCGACATCGACCACTTCACGGTCGGCCCCTACATCCGCAACACCCTGGCGGTCGACAAGGCCTCCTCCCGCGAGGACGCCCTGTTCGACATCTACCGGGTCATGCGTCCGGGCGAGCCGCCGATCCTGGACACGGCGGAAGCCATGTTCAACTCGCTGTTCTTCGACGCCGAGCGCTACGACCTCTCGGCGGTGGGCCGCGTGAAGATGAACATGCGCCTGGACCTCGACGCCGAGGACACCGTGCGCACGCTTCGCCGCGAGGACATCCTGGCGGTCACCAAGGCGCTCGTGGACCTGCGCGACGGCAAGGGCGAGATCGACGACATCGACCACCTCGGCAACCGCCGGGTGCGTTCGGTCGGCGAGCTCATGGAGAACCAGTACCGCCTCGGCCTGCTTCGCATGGAGCGGGCGATCAAGGAGCGCATGTCGTCCGTCGATATCGACACGGTCATGCCGCAGGACCTGATCAACGCCAAGCCGGCCGCCGCCGCGGTGCGCGAGTTCTTCGGCTCGTCCCAGCTGTCGCAGTTCATGGACCAGACCAACCCGCTCTCCGAGGTCACGCACAAGCGTCGCCTCTCGGCGCTGGGCCCGGGCGGCCTGACCCGCGAGCGCGCCGGCTTCGAGGTGCGCGACGTGCACCCGACCCATTACGGCCGCATCTGCCCGATCGAGACGCCGGAAGGCCCGAACATCGGTCTGATCAACTCGCTGGCGACCTTCGCCCGCGTCAACAAGTACGGCTTCATCGAGACCCCGTTCCGCCGCGTGCGCGACGGCTCCGTGACCGAAGAGGTGGTCTATCTCTCGGCCATGGAAGAGGCCAAGTACAACGTCGCCCAGGCGAACGCCGCCATCGACGAGCAGGGCCGCCTGACGGAAGAGCTCGTGGTCTGCCGCCGCGCCGGTGACGTGATCGTGGCCGCGCCAGACCGCGTGGACCTGATGGATGTGTCGCCGAAGCAGCTCGTCTCCGTGGCCGCGGCCCTCATCCCGTTCCTGGAGAACGACGACGCGAACCGCGCCCTCATGGGCTCGAACATGCAGCGCCAGGCCGTTCCCCTGGTCCAGGCGGACGCCCCGTTCGTGGGCACCGGCATGGAAGCGGTGGTGGCCCGGGATTCCGGCGCGGCCATCGCGGCCCGCCGGGCCGGCATCGTCGACCAGGTGGACGCGACCCGTATCGTGATCCGCGCGACGGAGGAGACCGACCCCACCCGTCCGGGCGTCGACATCTACCGTCTCCAGAAGTTCCAGCGCTCCAACCAGTCGACCTGCATCACGCAGAAGCCGCTGCTGCGCGCCGGCGACATGGTCCGCAAGGGCGACATCATCGCCGACGGTCCCTCGACCGAGTTCGGCGAGCTGGCTCTCGGCCGCAACGTGCTCGTCGCGTTCATGCCCTGGAACGGCTACAACTTCGAAGACTCGATCCTGCTCTCCGAGCGGATCGTGAAGGAAGACGTCTTCACCTCGATCCACATCGAGGAGTTCGAGGTGATGGCCCGCGATACCAAGCTGGGTCCTGAGGAAATCACGCGCGACATTCCGAACGTGTCGGAAGAGGCGCTGAAGAACCTGGACGAAGCCGGCATCGTCTATATCGGGGCCGAGGTCCATGCGGGCGACATCCTCGTCGGCAAGATCACGCCGAAGGGCGAAAGCCCGATGACGCCGGAAGAGAAGCTTCTGCGCGCCATCTTCGGCGAAAAGGCCTCCGACGTTCGCGACACCTCCCTGCGGGTGCCCCCGGGCGTGACCGGCACCATCGTCGAAGTCCGTGTCTTCAACCGTCACGGCGTCGACAAGGACGAGCGCGCCCAGGCCATCGAGCGCGAGGAGATCGAGCGCCTCGCCAAGGACCGCGACGACGAGCAG
>DATHAU010000435.1:0-8589 GCA_035296545.1 Microvirga sp. | reverse complement strand
CCTGCGGCGTCTTCGGGCCGTCCGGCCTATTACGGCATCCGCCCGGAGCACTTCCGTCTGACGGGAGAGGGCATTCCGGTGGAGGTGATCGTCACGGAGCCCACGGGCTCTGAGACGCTGGTGCTGGCCAAGGCCGGAGGGCGGCAGCTCACCTGCGTGTTCCGGGAGCGGGTGAGCGCGGGGCCTGGAGAGACGATCCATGTGGCGCCCGATCCGGCGCTGGTGCACCTGTTCGACAAGGAAAGCGGCCAGCGCCTCAACTAGGTAAAGGCCACTCGGTTCAAGCGCGCGGCCTTAACTGGGGCATCCCTTCGCCGTTTCTGCCGCGCCAATGCCACGAGACTGGCGTCGGCAACCGGCAGTGAGGGATTGTTGCACCCGTCTCAAGAGCCCGTCGTGCGTATACCAAGAAGGAAGTTGTACATGACTCTCCCCCTTGCTCGCCTCAAGGTTCTCGACGTCAGCCAGGTCATGGCCGGGCCGTTCTGCTGCATGTTGTTGGGCGACATGGGAGCGGACGTGATCAAGGTCGAGCCTCCAGGATCGGGCGATCAGACGCGCCGCGCCATGGGTTTTCGCCTGAAGGGAGCCGACAGCGGCGGCTTCCTGGCCCTGAACAGAAACAAGCGCAGCATTGAGGTCGATCTCAAAAACGAGGCAGGCCGCGACGTCTTCTATGAACTGGTTCGCAGCGCAGATATCCTGGTCGAGAACTACCGTCCTGGCGTGACGGCGCGGCTGAAGATCGACTACCCTACCCTGAAAGCGATTAATCCACGCTTGATCTACGCCAGCATTTCGGGCTTCGGCCAAACCGGCCCATGGGCCCAGCGGCCAGGCTTCGACCTTATCGCACAGGCCATGAGCGGCATTATGAGTGGGACCGGCTATCCAGGACTTCCGCCCGTGAAGAATAGCATCCCGATAGCGGATCTCGGTTCCGGACTGCTAGCGTTGTATGGAATTCTGAGCGCCGTTGTGGGCCGTGAGCATTCCGGAGAAGGTCAGTTCATCGACGCATCCCTCTTCGAGACGGCAATCGGCCTCTCCATATGGGAGACAGCCGAATATTGGGGCACAGGAAGGGTTCCGGGTCCCATTGGAAGCGCCAATCGCATGAGCGCTCCGTACCAAGCCGTCCGCGCCGCCGACGGTTACCTCGTGATCGGCGCGGCAAACCAGAAGCTCTGGATCAGCCTGTGCGAGGTGATCAGTCGCCAGGAACTCATTGAAGATCCACGCTTCCTGGACAATACGGCCCGGCTCCGCAACCGGGAAGCACTCATCGAGGAGATCGAAAAAAGTTTCGCCGCGCGTTCAAGCGAGGATTGGGCCGAAGCGTTGCTTGCCGCAGGTGTCCCTGCGGCCCCGATCTATGATTACGAGCAGGCGCTTCAAAGCGAGCAGGCGAGTGCCCGCGACATGGTCATGGAAATCGACCATCCTGTCGAGGGAACCATCAAGGCCCTGGGCTTTCCGGTCAAAATGAGCGCAACGCCCCAGGAGGTCAGACATCCTCCGCCCCTGCTTGGGCAGCACACGGAGGCCATTCTGGCGGAACTTGGATTCGATTCTGAGAAAATTCGGGTCCTCCGAGGCGATGGAGCATTCGGACGATGAGCGGAAAGGTCCGTTATGAACAGGAGGGTGCAGTCGCTCACGTGATCTTCGAGCGACCGGAAGCACGCAACGCCATGACTTGGTCCATGTACGAAGAACTCGGAGCGATCTGCGATCGTATCCAGGCTGATCGGAATATCCGCGTTGCGACGTTCCGCGGCGCTGGCAACGCATTCGTCGCCGGAACCGATATCAAGCAGTTCGTAGACTTCAAGTCTGGGGAGGATGGGATCGAGTATGAACGGCGCATGGAGACGTTCCTGGCCGGCATCGACAGACTACCTTGTCCTACTCTCGCTGTGATTGACGGATGGTGTGTCGGCGGAGGGCTGGCGATTGCAGCCTGCTGCGACCTGCGGATCGCTACTCCAACGGCATCATTCGGCGTTCCCATTGCTCGCACCCTCGGAAATTGCCTCTCGATCGGCAACTACGCACGCCTCGTCGCCGAACTGGGGGTCGGTCGAACGAAGCGCATCATCCTGACAGGCGATATGCTTTCGGCCGAGGAGGCTCGCGAGGCCGGATTCGTCGCCGAGATCGTTGGCCCTGACGATCTCCCGCGGCGTGCAGCGGAGATCGCCGAACGCCTTACACGGAATGCGCCAATCACAATGCGCGTTAGCAAGGAGGCCATCGGCCGGGTCTTGGCATCACAAAACCTCTACGGAGACGACCTCGTGCGTGAGTGCTACGGCAGCGAGGATTTTCAGCACGGGGTCCAATCCTTTCTTAGTAAGCGTAAGCCAGAGTGGAGCGGGCGATGAAGATTGGGGATACAGATCGGCGGCGTTCATGATAAGAGACCAGGTTATTGTGCGATCCAAGATCAACAGTGCTCTACGCGCAACTCAGTTGCTATGCGCCGAATGGGTTGCCACGATGGTGCAGCCGCATGCCGCCGAAGCTCAACAGCTGTGGCGTCTGTTCTCACGCGCACCATTGCTGACATGGCAAGGATCTGCCCGGCACCACGGGCTCAGCGCACCGCCCTGGACGGTAACTCTATAACCCAAAGCTGATGGCCCTGCCGCCCAGCGGCCAGGCTGGCTGTAATGGTGACCGTCTCCTCGACTCCGCGTGTAACCGTATTGCAGGCGGCCAAGGACAGAACCGCTCCTGCCACGCATTGCAATACTCCCGCTTGCAGGAGTCGTCTTTCTTCCGAACTTCCATTGCAATCCTGCTATCATCAGTAGTTAGCATTCACGGCCAAGTTTGCTCGTGCAACCTTCATTGCAGTGAATTTAGCCGCCAACAATGCGCGGTGTAGGGTGATGGTGGAAGAGCATTGCGTTGAGTCCTCTCAACTCGACCGCGCCACTCCACCCGGACCTCATAGGTCCCTTGCCTTAGAGAGGACGAAGTGCTCGGGGCAGGGCGGATGCTCAGGGTGAGCATTGATCGCTCCGCCGCTTTACGACACAGATCTGGAACGCAGGGGAAGCAAAGACGTGGGTGCATCAGTGCACAAGGCTGACAAGTCATGCAGGAGTGCTGCGCATAATCTTGGCATCCTGACCTTGCTGTGCGAGCTTGGGCCTATTAGTGCGCCAGCCGGACGTAAAACCGGCCACTAGCAAGGGGCACTCGAACAGGAGGACGCCATGAAACGCCGCAGCCTTTTGGCCGCCGGAATAGCCATTCTCACCAGTTCCATGTTGTTGCCGTCGATCGGGCAGGCCCAGACCCGATTGCGTTATGCCCATGTGGGAGCGGAGGGCGACATCCAGTACTCGTTTGCCGAGGAAGCCGCCAAGAAGATCCCACAGGTGACCGGCGGGCGCGTGACCGTCCAGGTTTTCCCGAACTCGCAGCTCGGCGGCGTTCAGGAGATGATCGATGGGGTGAAGTCCGGTTCAATTACCGTCGGTCACCACGAGTTCGCCTCCCTCGATCGCCTGGCAAAGGACATCGCGGTCTTCAACGCCCCGTTCGTCTACCGGGACGGCGCTCACGCACTGGCAGCGACCGATCCCCGCAAGTCGGAGGTGCTTCAGGAGTTTAACAAGAAGCTGGTGTCCGACAGCGGCATCCGCATCATCGGGCGCCTGTTCCGCGGGGCGCGACAGATGACAGCCAAGCAGGCCGTCTATTCGCCGGACGACCTCCAAGGCAAGCGCTTCCGAGGGGTTCCAATCCAGCTCTGGACGACCATGATCAAGGGGTTCGGCGCGGTTCCGACGCCTGTCGAGGTGAGCGAGTTGCCGACCGCGCTCATGACGGGCATGGTGATTGGTCAGGAAAACCCACTAACGATGATCAATGCCAACAAGCTCTACGAAGTGCAGACGCACGTCATGCTCACCGGCCATATGCAGAACGTCCTGCCGGTCTTTATCAACGAGCGGACCTGGCAGTCGATTAGCGAGCCGGACCGCAACGCGATCTTGGACGGGCTTGACCAGATCGCGCAGGAGACGCTCAGGCAGGCCCAGAAAGCCGAGGAGGATCTCATCGGCGAGCTGAAGAAGAAGGGAATGACCTTCGTGACTGAAAAGGAAGGTCTTAAGGTTGAGGCATTCCGCGAACGCGTGACAGCGGAGGTCAACAAAGACTTCCCCACCTGGAAGGCCTACATGGACCGCATCGTGGCGGTGAAGTAGCACGCAGGCACGACCGGCCCGACCAAGGGAAAGCGGGCCGGTCACGCTCACCTCTTGTAGAGTTCACCTCACCATGTCGGAACTTCTCGTCACCGCCACGCACGAGACTCACGCGCCGGCCGGAACCTATGCGGCCGATCGTGTTCTGGCGCCTGTACGCCAGCTGATGCGCGTGATTGCCCTCGTGCTGATCGCCTTCATGATCCTCATTCCGGCGGCTCAGGTCGTCCTGCGCGAGATTGTCGGCGTGCCGTTCGTCGGTGCCGAGGAGTTGACGCGCTTCATGCTGATCTGCGTGGTGTTCGTCACCTTTCCGTATGTGGTCGTGTCGGGCACCAACATCCGGCTCGAAGAGCTTCTGCAGCATTTCCCCCGGATGCTGCGGCGCGCGGTTCAGATCCTGATCGCGGCGAGCGGCGCGATCGTGTTCGGGATTGGAGCCACTGCGATCGCGGTGGCAACCCTAGCCAACATGAACAATGCGACCCCGACTCTAGGGATCCCGTATTGGGTATTTTTCTCGGCGGCTTTCCTGGGCTTCGGGCTCGCCTCGGTCGAATCCGCGTTGCAGTTCTGGAAGGCTCTCAGGGGATTGCCCCTGTACGTGACTTTCGATGACGAGGCCCCGGCAGAGGATATGGCCGCGCTCGAAGCCTCCCTTCTCGCCCAAGCCGACACGAGCATCGAGGGAACTCGCCCATGACAAGCCTGCTCCTAGGCTCGTTTACAACCCTCTTCATATTCGGCTGGCCGGTCGTCCTCGCCATCATGATCCCGGCTGTTGCCTACGTACTGATGAACGACTTTCCAATTGAGCTCATCGGCCAGCGGATGGTGTATGCGCTCGACTCGTTCCCCCTCGTAGCCGTTCCAGTCTTCATCTTCGTGGGCAACCTGATGAACCAGGCTGGGATCACAGAACGGATCTATCGCTTCGCCACAACCCTCGTCGGACGCGTCCACGGGGGGCTAGCGCAGGTGAATATCGTCGGCAGCCTTATCTTCTCTGGTATGAGCGGAGCCGCGCTCGCGGATATTGGCGGCCTCGGCCGCATTGAGATCAAGGCCATGAGCTCCCACGGATTCAAACGGGAGTTCGCCGGTGCGCTCACCTGCGCGTCAGCCATTGTTGGCCCGATCTTCCCGCCGAGCATCCCGCTTATCATCTATGGTTCGGCCACAAACGTCTCCATCATCCAGCTCCTAATCGCCGGCATTGTGCCGGCTCTGATCTGTGTGGCGCTTCTGATGATGACGGTGGCGATTCTCGCTTGGCGACGCGGCTTTCCGCGTGCAGCCCGCTGGCCGACTTTGCGCGAGCTTTGGGCTGACTTCCTTCCGGCGTTGCCGGCCCTGCTAACGCCAATTCTGCTGGTATCCGGCATGCTGCTGGGCTTTTTTACGCCCACGGAGGCAGCCTCGGTCACGGTCGCCTACGTGCTCTTCATCAGCGCCTTCGTATACAGGACCTTGAAGTGGCAGCACCTGGTCCATTCGGCCTACGAGACCCTGAAAAGCACGTCGGCGATTCTGATCATCGTGGCGGCTGCAGCCCTGTTCGGCTGGATCATGGCTATTGAACAGATCCCACAGACCCTCGCGCGCAGCCTCTTGTCGTTGAGCACCGACCCGCTGATGCTGCTCCTGATCGTGAACGGCGTCTTGCTGATCGCAGGCATGTTCCTCGACAGCACGACGGCCACCCTCCTCATCATCCCGATCATCGCCGGGCCGCTGCATATGGCGGGCGTCGATCCCGTCCATCTCGGGATCGTGGCAATCTTCAACCTAATGCTCGGTCTTCTGACGCCGCCGATGGGGCTGGCGCTCTTTCTAATCACTGATATCGCGAATGTCTCAATGCGGGCGGTGCTCAAGGAACTGTTGCCGTTCTATATCCCATTACTGGCGACGTTGGCGATCCTCACGTTCTTCCCGGAGGTGTCCCTATGGCTGCCGAAGATGATCCGCTGATCGCCGGCGCCAACTCATTGGAGCTCCTCAGCGGCCGAGCTGGAGCCGATACGTTTTGACCGCGTTGCCACGGAAGATCCGGTCCCACTCATCGGGCGAATGTTTGCCGTTTGCCGCCGTCATGACCCTCGCCGTGGTTTCGTACGTCGCCACCCAGCTATCCACCGGAAGGTAATCGCGAACAAGTGACGGTCGACCCCGACCTCGGCTGGTGCCAGCCGGAGACCCTCCCGATTGCGGTCAGCCAGAGGCCCTGTGTAGTCGATTACTCTTTGCGTCCGCGGGAAGTCGCGCTCGACTTCCGCTGACTGGGGCGCCACCAGAGCGTGTGGCGATCGAACGACAGACCTTGCGGTCGTCGAGATTCGTAGCCGCCCTGAGTGGGTTGTCCGTAGAGCCGCATTGCCCATCGCGCGCCAGCGGGCGAGGCTTCCTCGTGTGACTTGTTACGAATATTGCGAGTGAGGGGGCTTTCGGACTGCTGGGCAATCGTGTGGGCCGCCTCCTCTGTGTTGGAAGCCGCACGGCCGACATTCCCGTCCGGAAGACCGTGGCGTGCTGCGATCGTCTCTAGCCATTGGGCTTCGGAGACCAAGCGGCGCGGTTCCACACCGCCTCCGCATGAACCGCGCTCACGAAGCGATTGCGGGTCATGTCATCGCAGCAGCCCGGCAGGAGATAGTTCCGCCTGAGCGCCCTGTAGTCGACGTATCGGATTGGGATCAGCTCCGTGACGCGCAGCCAGGAATGGTAGTTCCGGTCGAAGTCGCAGAAGTGCTGATGCGCATTGACGATCGGCAAATCTTCCTCTTACGGCGTATATCAGGGCGCCTCGTACAGACGGATCACGGAGGCTGAATCGCTCATCTCGTTGCCGCGTGCAACGAAATCTGCGTATTGCTCGGCCGCTGCTTCGACCACGCCGAGATCCAGGCCGAGTTCATGCGCGAATTCCTTAACCGCCTTCATGTCCTTCAGGAGCTGCCGCGCATAGCTGCGCGGCGGAGCGAAGTCGCGCGCCTGCATCTGCGGATACAGCTTTCGGAGCAGGTTTGAGTCAGCGTGCCCACCCGCGAGGGCCTGCGGCAGGCGCGCCGCGTCGATCCCTGCGCGCTCGGCCAGCGCCAGCGCCTCCGCCATCAGCACGTAGCCCGTGCCGACGATTGCCTGGTTGATCATCTTTGTGGTCTGTCCGGCGCCGCTCGGGCCCATATGGGTGAAGTTGCCGGCCATATCCTCCATGAGTGGCCGAACCTTATCGATGTCCTCGGGCGATCCGCCCGCCATAACAGTCATCGTTCCGTCCCGCGCCGCCGGCGGACCGCCGGAGACCGGTGCGTCAACCCAGCTCATCCCAGTACGCTGTTTCAAACGCTGCGCCATGTCCCGTGTTGCCGCAGGATCGGCGGTGGACAGATCGATCAGGAGTCTGTCGGGCGTAGCTTCCAAGGCGATCCCACGAGGACCAAACACGCAGCTCTCGACGGCTGCTGTGTGAAGGACACACATGAGCACCACATCGCTGGCTACAGTCACGGCAGCGGGGCTTGCGGCTGGACGGGCGCCGTAAGGAACGACGGTGTCGAGCCGCTCCGGCTCGAGATTCCAGACGGTCACCTCGTAACCCGTATCGAGCAGACGGCGGGTCATCGCTTCGCCCATCAGCCCGATCCCAATGAATCCGAGTCGTTGTTTCCTCATGTCCAGCCCCATGCTCCCATTTCTCTCAGCCACATTCACAAGTTGCACAACGTCGGTTCCGCTACCTAGATGTAGGGCTTCCGGGGTATGGTGTGATGGGTTGAGCCTGAACCTTTCGGCCTCTTTCGTCCAGAGGTGGCAGACGGACTCGTAGGGTGTGAGGCTGCGCAGGAACTGGGCTGCCTCCATCTTCTCTGCACTCTCTACAAGGCGGACAGGGGCGAACTTGCTGGTGTGATTTGTCTTGCCCGGTTTGTACCTAGGCGATTTCGATATGGGAGTAGCCGATTGGGCGGGCCTGAGATCTCTTCTTGGCAGTCTTGTCTCCGTTCACCTCTGGCAAGCGGCTGATACTATGGCGCTAAAGGCAGCGATGGAGAGCCGACCGGGGCAGGTGCAGGATGGCGAGCGAAGGCCGTAGAAGCAGTCGTTGAGCGGCAACAGGGTGTGACGTCGGAAGGCCACGATGGTGGCCTCCTCGTCCGCTTTCAGCACGGTTGAGCGCACTTCCTTCGACCCCTCTTGATATGGGCTGTGCTGGAGCGCTCGCGCCATTTCTGAACCGTAGTGGAGCTGATCCCGTCGCGCATGGACTGCCTCCACCGTGGCTGCCCAACCGTGGAGAACCTAGCCCATCAAAGGGGTATTCGGCCGGCTCGCCTCATCGCTTCGGGTAAAAAGACACTGG
>DATHAU010000434.1:0-4843 GCA_035296545.1 Microvirga sp. | reverse complement strand
CAATCCCCTCGACGCCATGGCGAAGATCGCCATTCTCGTGCGCGACCGCATCCCGCGAAAGTTCGGCCTCGATCCCATGCGCGACATCCAGGTGCTCTGCCCCATGAACCGGGGGCGGCTGGGCACGCATATGCTGAACGGCGAGCTGCAGCAGCTCTTCAATCCCCCCGGAGCCGAGAGCCTCCACCGCGCCGGCTGGGTCTACGGCCCCGGCGACAAGGTCATGCAGGTCAGGAACGACTACGACCGGGACGTCTATAACGGGGAGGTCGGCATCGTGCGCGAGGTCAGGCGCTCCGAGGGTGAAATCGCCGTCGCCTTCGACGACCGGCTCGTGGTCTATACCTTGAAGGAACTCGACGAGCTGGCGCTGGCCTATGCGGTGACGATCCACAAGGCGCAAGGATCGGAATATCCCGCCGTGGTCATTCCGGTATCCCTCCAGCAGGCGTCCATGCTCAAGCGCAAGCTGCTCTATACCGGCGTCACCCGCGCCAGCCGTCTGGTCGTTCTGGTGGGCAGCCGCGCCGCCCTGGCCCAGGCGGTCGCTCACGAGGAGGAGCCCCGCCGGACGAGGCTGGGGGCCTGGCTCGCGGCCGGAGCTTCCATCCGGCCGCCGGAGCGCCTATGATGGGCCTCCCGAAACCTTCTCGGAACCCGCATGAATACTGGAACGGAACAGTCCGGCACCCATGAGCGCAGGGCGGGCGTGATCCTCCTCGTCGGGGCGGTTCTCTGCCTCGTGGCGTCGGGCGGACTCATGTGGTGGCGCTACGGCGGAGCCGTGTTCAACGACATGGTGCTGGCGGGACTGGCCTGGTGCTTCTGAAGCAGGCCGCTGCGCGAGGTGCGCGCAAGGCCGTGGCTCGTCTTGTTCCAGCGGAACGGGGCCGTCATCAGCTCCCATAGGCCTCTCCAGGCCGCAAGGCTGACGAGGCCGTAATAGAGCGGAAGCAGCACAACCCATGGCAGGAGCCGCCAGAGGCGCCGTCTGTGCAGGGCGACGCAGGCGGGAACGAACACCGCGGCTGCGCCGAGCAGGAACAGGGTGAGGCTGCCCGCATGCCAGACCGCTCCCCAGGGGGTGGAAGAAGGCCGGGGGATTCCGCCGAACTGCGAGAGCAGGAAGAGCCCGGTGAAGAACGGGTAGGCGAGGGCGCTGAACACCGCGCCGAGGGTCAGCACGAGGGCGGCGTAGAAGCGCCAGAAGCCGAGCTGCGAGAAGGCGGTCCAGGGCTGCCGCGAATGGCTGATGCCGGTCTGCATGAAGCCCTTCATCCAGCGCGTCCGCTGGTTCATCCAGGACCTGAGGGTGCCGGGCGCCTCTTCGAGGGTGGAGGAGGGAAGATCGGCGACCGAATAGCCGAGCCTTGCCAGGCGGATGCCGAGATCCGCGTCCTCCGTCACGTTCCACGCATCCCATCCGTGAATGTTCCTGAGAACCGAGGTGCGGAAGTGGTTGGAGGTTCCCCCCAGGGGAATCGGGCTCCCGATGTCCGCCAGGCCGGGATTGAACACGTCGAACAGGGCCGCGTACTCGATGGTGAAGAGCCGGGTCAGCCAAGTGTCGTCCGTATTGTCGATGGTCAGCCGCGCCTGGACGCAGGCCACGTCCGGCGGCAGACGGGCCAGGGCTGCGGCGGCCATGCGCAGCTGCCCGGGGTCCGGCACGTCCTCCGCATCGTAGATGGCCGTGAACTGGCCTCGGGCGAGGGGGAGCGCCACGTTGAGGGCGCGAGGCTTCGTCCGCGGCTCTCCCGGAGGCGCGACGATGACCTCGATGAACCCCGGCATCCTGATCCCCGCGAGGGCGTCCAGGGTTTCGCGGTCGTCGGCCTCGAGCACCAGCTTGATGTCCAGCTTGGCGGCGGGATAGTCGAGGCGGCCGAGGGCGGCGATGAGGCGCGAGGCGACGCGCCGCTCCCGGTAGAGCGCAACGATGATGGTGTAGACCGGCAGGGCCGCATCTTCGGCGCGCGGCGGGGCGAGGGCCGGCTCGACCGGGTTGTCCAGGATCGTGGCCGCGAGCCGCAGCACGACCATCCCCAGGAAAAGAGGGCTCAGAGCTGCCGCCAGCAGGGAGAAAGCCGCAGCGGGAGCCAGACACCCGGCGAACGAGAGGACCGCCACCACGATCGCCGAGGCTACGATCTGCGGGATGCTGCTGCCGTCGCGGCTGGAGAATTCCGGCCTTTGGTCGGGCAGGTCGTGAGCCGCGCGATGGGCGATCTTGCGGGATTGGACCCGGAACACCGCCCGTGCGAGCAGGGATGGACTGGTGATGCGCAGCGAACCGCCCGGCCGGCGGTTCCTGAGCAGGTGAGTTAAGCTTGCCCCGCGAGGGGCCATGACGATCCCGCCCTCCGGCTCCGCCGCAGGCGCGATGCCTGTCAGGATCGCAGCCGGATACACGGCCCGTGGCGACAGACGGGGAGCCCGGACGAAGGGCAAATCGAGCTCCGCGGCAAGCGCCCGGTAGAATTCATGCTCCTCGATCAGGCCGCCCTTCAGAAGAAGCTCATCGGCGGGAACGCCGGTTCGTTCCGCAAGGATCGCGGCGTGGCGCAAGGTCTCCGGCGGGTATCCGTGATGGGCCAGGAAGCCGATCTCGACCGGCAGAACGGTTGACTGAAAGCCCTCATCCGCTAGACCCTGCCTCATGGGCAAAAGGCGCTCCGAAGGGGAATTCCATGATCGTGCGGAGCAGCTTTCACGAGAATATCGGCTCTATGGTTCAGAATATCGTTTCATTGTGGACCTGCTTCCCGCGCCGGATCAAGGCCTCCGCTCGCGCAATGGCCGGCCTGTGCCTTGCTCTCATGGGCAGCCTGCCCCTGGAGGAGCTTCGGGCGCAGGACGTGTCGATCCCCAATTTCTGGGGCTCGCGGGCGCAGCTCGAGCGGCCCGACCTGGGCGACATGCGCACGATCCGCTTTCTGGCCGACGATGATTTCCCGCCGCTCCACTTTCCCGGGCTCGACGGCGCCCCTACGGGTTTTTCCGTCGAACTTGCCCGCGCGGCCTGCGAGCGCCTGGCGGTGACCTGCACGGTCCAGGTCCGCCGCTTCGACACCCTGCTCGACGCCCTGGCGGACAGGCAGGGCGACGTAGTGGCCGCCGCCATTCCGGTGAACGCCGATCTGCGGCGGCGCTTCGAGGTGACGTCCCCCTATTTCAAGCTCCCGGCGCGCTTTGCCGTCCGGACGACCCCGGACAGGAGCCCCGCCGCTCCCGACGCCAAAGTTCTCCAGGGCAAGACGGTAGGCGTGGTCGGCGGCACGGCCCACGAGGCCTACGCCCGGGCTTTCATGTCCATGGCAAGCCTCAAGCCCTACCCCGACATGGCGGCCGCCCAGGCGGCCCTCAAGGCCGGGGAGATCGAGTATCTCTTCGCCGACGGTCTGGGCCTCGCCCTGTGGATCGGAGGCGAGGAGGCCGGCGGATGCTGCAGCTTCGTGGGCGGTCCTTACCTGGAAAGCCGCTTCTTCGGGGAGGGCATCGGCTTCGTCACCCGCAAGCAGGACGAGACCCTGCGCCGCGCCCTCGATTTCGCCCTCCAGCAGCTCTGGAAGGAGGGCAAATATGCGGAGCTCTATCTGCGCTTCTTCCCGGTCAGCCCCTTTTAAGCCGCATTGACCCCCGTTCCGGCGGACCCTAGTGTGCCGGCTCTCCCACAAGCCTCGTCCTGCACTCCTGGGTCACATGTCTCTATCGTCGTCTCTCGATCCCGCTCTCGTTGAAGCCGCTCAGACCGCCACCGCCTGGCCTTTCGAGGAGGCGCGCAAGCTTGTCGAGCGGCTGAAGCGGACGGGCAAGACGGAGGCCCTGTTCGAGACCGGCTACGGCCCCTCGGGCCTGCCCCATATCGGCACCTTCGGCGAGGTGGCCCGCACGAGCATGGTGCGCCACGCCTTCCGGGTTCTGACGGGGGATGCCGTCCCAACCCGCCTCGTGGCCTTCTCGGACGACATGGACGGCCTGCGCAAGGTGCCCGACAACATCCCCAACAAGGAACTCGTGGCCTCCGCCCTCGGCAAGCCCCTGACCCAGGTGCCGGACCCGTTCGGCACCCACGAGAGCTTCGCGCACCACAACAACGCCCGCCTTCGCGAGTTCCTGGACGCCTTCGGCTTCGACTACGAGTTCCTGTCGGCCACCGAGTGCTACAGGTCGGGCCGGTTCGACAAGGCCCTGCTGACGGTGCTGGAGCGCTATGACGCCGTCATGAGAATCATGCTGCCGTCCCTGCGCGAGGAGCGCCAGCAATCCTATTCGCCGTTCCTGCCGGTCCATCCGCGGACCGGCATCGTGATGCAGGTGCCCATCGACGAGCGCAGGCTCGACGCGGGCGCCATCGTGTGGCGCGATCCGGAAACCGGCGAGCGCTTCGAGACCCCGGTGACGGGCGGGCACGCCAAGCTGCAATGGAAGCCCGACTGGGCCATGCGCTGGGTGGCGCTCGGCGTCGATTACGAGATGGCCGGCAAGGACCTGATCGACAGCGTGAAGCTCTCGGGCGAGATCGCCAGGGCCCTGGGCGGCCTGCCGCCGGAAGGCTTCAACTACGAGCTATTCCTGGACGACAAGGGCCAGAAGATCTCCAAGTCCAAGGGCAACGGCCTCACCATCGACGAGTGGCTGACCTACGGCACGCCGGACAGCCTCGCCCTCTTCATGTTCAACAAGCCCCGCGAGGCGAAGCGGCTCTATTTCGACGTGATCCCCCGCCAGGTGGACGATTACCTCACCTTCCTGGAGAAGTACCCGGCGCAGGACGCCAAGGCGCGCCTCATGAACCCGGTCTGGCATCTCCATGCGGGCGAGCCGCCGGCGCCGGAGCTGG
>DATHAU010000433.1:0-8371 GCA_035296545.1 Microvirga sp. | reverse complement strand
GGGAAGGTGTTGGTGGCGAAGCGCTGGTGCACCAGGGCGATGGCGCTCTCGAAGCGCTCGTCCTGCAGGTCGGGGTAGTAGTCCCGGAGCTGGCGCACGAGCACCATGCCCTTGTACACGATGGTGCGCGAGGACAGGCTGACCGGGTAATAGCCGGCGGTGCGCCCGTCCTTCATGTCGTAGACGGCGTTGGAGATGACCTTGCGGGCCAGGAACAGGCGACGCTCGAAGGTCTCCTGGCTGTCCATGCCCTTGCCCTTGCCGATGAAGATCTGGCGGTGCAGGGGCTCGGTGGCCTTCACGCTCTCGCCCAGGTCGCTCGAATCCACCGGCACGTCGCGCCAGCCGAGGAGCTGGAGGCCCTCGTCCGCGATGGCCTTGGCGACGATCTCCTCCACGAGCCGGAAGCCCTCCGGGTTGCGCGGCATGAACAGGTGGCCGACGCCGTACTGGCCCGCCTCCGGCAGCCAGATGCCGAGCTTGGCGCATTCGGCGGCGAAGAACCGGTGCGGGATCTGGACCAGGATGCCGCAGCCGTCGCCCATCTTCGGGTCCGCGCCCACCGCGCCCCGGTGGTCGAGGTTGAGGAGGATCTGCAGGCCCTGCTCGACGATGGCGTGGGACCTGCGGTTCTTCATGTCGGCGATGAAGCCGACGCCGCAGGAATCCTTCTCGTGGGCGGGATCGTAGAGCCCCTGGGGAGCGGGCAGAGCCGGATCGCGTCTCACCTTGACCGCGTCCCCCGTGGAGGACGTACGGGTCCGGGCTTCGGTTTCCGGGCTCTTGGCGGGTGCGTCGCTCATCTCAGATCCTCACATCCGAACACGTCATCAGGGTGCTTGAGGCGGTTTTGAGGCCGCCGGATCATGGGATCTCCGGATGCCTGCCGCCTCTTGCGTCGTTGGGAGGGTCGGGTTCTTGAAGAGAGCCCGCTCCTCGCGGGCATCCTTGAGCTGAAGCCTCAGCCCAGAGTCGCCCGTTTCGCCCGCGCAGCGCGGGCGGCTTTCGTGGTATCTCGTTTCGTTCGCGTCCGGCGAAGCATCAAAGAGACCTCAGGCGGTCAGGTTCAGGCACCCGAAAAGGGACAGCGATACTGTCCTAATGGGGCCAACGTGCCAGAGTTCGCCGGGCGAGACAAGGGGGTGGGCAAGGATTTTAGACAAAAGTTACAACCCGCGTTCCCGGCGCGTAAGAAAGGCGGAGTTTCGGCTGCCCGGAACGAAAGTCTGCGTCGATGGGTCAATATCCTTGACATGTCGGACGAACCCGCGAGGCTCCTGCGCCCGAGGAGATGATTCATGAACTTTGCCAGCGACAACATCGTGGGCGCCAGCGCCCCCGTTCTCCAGGCCCTCGTGCGGGCCAACGACGGAGCCATGCCCGCCTACGGGGCGGACGAGATCACCCGGCGGGTCAAGGCGCGCTTCTCGGAGATCTTCGAACGGGACGTGTCGGTGTTCCTCGTCACCACCGGCACCGCCGCCAATGCGCTGGCGCTCTCCTGCGCCGTGCCGCCCTACGGCCTGTGCGTCTGCCACCGGGAGGCTCACGTGATCGACGACGAATGCGGCGCCCCGGAATTCTTCACCCACGGGGCGAAGCTCGCCGGACTGCCCGGGGTCGGAGCCAAGCTGAGGGCCGAGGACGTGGCCGCCTATGTGGCGGGCCTGCCCCGGTCCGTGAAGCAGATGCCCGCCAAGGCCCTGTCCATCTCCCAGGTGACGGAGGGCGGGATGGTCTACGGCCTCGACGAGATCGCCGCCCTCGGGGCCGTCTGCCGCGAGCATTCGCTCGCCTTCCACATGGACGGGGCCCGCTTCGCCAACGCCCTGGTGTCCCTCGGCTGCACTCCCGCCGAGATGACCTGGAAGCGAGGCGTGGACATCCTGTCCTTCGGGGCGACGAAGAACGGCTGCCTGATGGCCGAGGCCATCGTGGTGTTCCGGCCCGAGCTGGCGGAGGCGCTGGACTACCGGGTCAAGCGGGCAGGCCAGGTCATCTCCAAGGGCCGCCTCATCGCGGCGCAGCTCGAAGGCTACCTCGCTGACGATCACTGGCACGACAATGCCCGCCATGCCAACCGCCTGGCGAAGCTCCTGTCCGAAGGCCTCGCCCGGCTTCCGGGCGTGCGCCTGGCCTGGCCGACCGAGGCCAACGAGGTCTTCCCCATCATCCCGGGGGCCCTGGACAAGGCCCTCAGGGCTGCGGGCGTGATCTACCATCCCTGGACCGAAGCGAGCCTGCCGGAGGCCGAGCGCGTCGCCCCGGGCGAGGCCCTGATTCGCCTGGTCGTCTCCTTCGCCACCCTGGAGGAGGATGTCCGCCGGGTGCTGGAGATCGCGGGCTTAGCGCTCTCCCGGCAGGCGGCCGAGTGATCCTGCCCCAACGGTGATCCTGCCCTAACCCTGCCGCAATCACCCGCGATGTCTGTGTTCAAGACGAAGGCCGGCGGGGCTGGAGACAACCCCGGCAGCCTTCAGACGGACCAGGTTTGAGACCCATAAAAAAAGCGCCCCGGACCAACCGGGGCGCTCTTCTTTTGGGCGCAGGGCGAGAGCCCGTCAGGCTGCCGGTTCAGGCAGCCCGCTGGGCCTCGATGGTCCGGGCGCCGTTCGAGGAAATCGGAATGAGCTTCGGCTTCTTGGCCTCGGGCATCTCGCGCACGAGGTCCACGTGGAGAAGGCCGTTCTCGAGGGCTGCGCCAACCACCTGGACGCCGTCGGCGAGCTGGAAGCGGCGGTCGAAGCTGCGGGCCGCGATGCCCTGATACAGGACTTCGGCCTTGCGCTCTTCGGACACCTTCTTGTCGCCGCGCACCGAGAGGGCGTTTTCCTTCACCTCGATGGTCAGGTCCTGGTCGGTGAAGCCGGCGACCGCGATCGAGATGCGATAGGCATTCTCGCCGGTGCGCTCGATGTTGTAGGGCGGGTAGCTGGGGGCCGCGTCGACGCCGACGAACTGGTCGAGCATCGAGAACAGACGGTCGAAACCGACCGTGTTGCGGTACAGGGGGGCAAGATCGTACTGTCGCATGGCATATCCTCCGCTTGAAGCAACATGCATAATGGGACCCACCTGGAACAGGCTGGATCCGCGTCGCGTGCCGCCGTCATGGCCGGCACGACCTCGAGGTGGGCATGGCGACGGTTGTTTTCAAGAGGCCCGTGACCGAAGCCGCAAACGTTCTATAAAGAAGACCTGAGCCCCCGACCCCGAGACCGCCCCGAGATCGCCCTTGGAATTCATCGCCACCCCCGACAACCCCGTTCCCGCCGAGCCGGTCCTGCTCAGCGTGGCCACCCGCGACGGCATCCCCCTTCGCGCGGCCTACTGGATGCCCCGGACCGCAACGCCCAAGGGCACAATCTGCATCCTGCAGGGCAGGGCGGAGTTCATCGAGAAGTACTTCGAGGTGGTGGGCGAACTGCTCCGGCGGGATTTCGCCGTGGTCGCCTTCGACTGGCGCGGGCAGGGACTGTCGGGGCGGCAGGTGCAGAACCCGCGAAAAGGCCACGTCCGGCGCTTCGCCGACTACCGGCACGACCTGGAGGCGATCCGCGATCAGGTCCTGGCGCCGCACATGCCGGAGCCGCATTTCGCCCTCGCCCATTCCATGGGCGGCGCCGTTGCGCTGGGCGCGGCCTATGAAGGCTGGCTTCCCTTCCGCCGCCTCGTGACCACCACGCCCATGATCGCCCTGTGCATCATCAAGCGGACGCGATCCGCCGCCTTCGTGGCGCGGGTGTTGAGAATGCTCGGCCTTGGCAAGTCCTTCGTGCCGGGCGGGGGCGAGACCTCCATCTCCACCATGCCGTTCAAGGGCAACCGCCTGACGGGCGACCCCGTCCGCTATGCCCGCAACGCCGGGGCCGCTACGGCCATCGGCGCAGGCGCCGTCGGGGCTCCGACCGTGGCCTGGCTCGATGCGGCCTTCCGCTTCATGAAGCGCTTTGCCGATCCCCGCTACCCCATGAAGATCCGCCTGCCGACCCTCATCGTGGCGGCGGGCGCGGACCCGGTCTGCGCGACCCCGGCCACGGAGCGGTTCGCCTCGCGGCTGAAGGCGGGTCGGGTCATCGTCATTCCCGGGGCCCGGCACGAGATCCTGATGGAGCGGGACGTGATCCGCGAGCAGTTCTGGGCCGCCTTCGACGCCTTCGTCCCGGGAACGCCCGACACGGTCGCCCCGGTCAGGCTCACCCCCGTCAGGGTCAGGCCGGCCAAGCCCGATCTGGCCGCCCTCGGCCTATCCGCCGAGCAGCGCGACGGCGGCGGCGTGGACCCGGCGGTCGCCCGCGGCGACGACGCGCCCGCCGTGAGCGGCTGACCCGCCGTCCCAGGCGGTGACGAGGCCGCCGGCCCCCTCGATGATCGGGATGAGGGCGGCGATGTCGTAGGGCTTGAGGCCCGATTCCACCACGAGGTCGATGTGGCCCGCCGCCAGCATGCAATAGGCATAGCAGTCGCAGCCGTAGCGGGCCAGCCGCGCGGCGCTCTCCACCCGGTCGTAGGCGCGAAGCTCCTCGCCCTCGAAGAGCTTGGGGCTGGTGGTGGACATGACAGCATCCTGGAGGGACGCGCAGGGGCGCGTCCTGAGCTTGCGCTCGCCGCCCGGCCCCCGGTAGGTGGCGCTGCCCCCGTCGCCGAAGAAGCGCTCCCCCGTGAAGGGCTGGTGCATCATGCCGAAGACGGGCTGGCCGCGATGGCTCAGGCCGATCAGGGTGCCCCAGGTGGGAAGCCCCGCGATGAAGGCGCGGGTGCCGTCGATGGGGTCGAGCACCCAGACGTAATCCGCGTCGGCCCGCTCCTCGCCGAACTCCTCGCCGATGATGCCGTGGGTGGGAAAGCTGCGCTTGATCAGGTGGCGCATGGCCGACTCGCCCGCCCGGTCGGCTTCCGTGACCGGATCGAAGGCGCCGCCGCGGGATTTGTCCTCCGCCGGAATGGCGCTGCGGAAGAACGGCAGGATCGCCTTGCCCGACAGGGTTGCAAGCTCGTTGACGAAATGCGTGAAGTCGATGAGCGCCATGACCCGTGATTCCTCTGCGTGGTGGCGCGGCCTTGGCGGCCGGTCGCCGATCCGCTTTTATCAACCGCTCCCGGCGCGGCAAGGGACCGAAGGCGTCTTCAAGGATCACTTATGATGAATTCCGCACCCCCGGCCGTTTCGAGCCGCTCCGAAACGGTGCTGTTCCTCGTCGCCGCCCTGGTGGCGGTCTATGCGATCAGCCAGTTCCTGCGCAACTCCATCGGCGTCATCGCGAGCGACCTGTCCCGCGAGCTTGACCTCACGGCCACCCAGACCGGGCTTCTCTCCAGCGCCTTCTTCCTGTCCTTCGCGGCGGCCCAGATCCCCGTGGGCATCGCCATCGACCGCTACGGACCCAAGCGCGCCATGCTGGCCACCGCGATCCTGGCGGTGGCGGGCACCGCCCTCTTCGCGCTCGCCCCTTCCGCCTCCGTGCTGATCGCCGCCCGGGCGATCATGGGGCTGGGCTGCTCCACCTTCTTCATGGCGCCCCTGGTGATCTATGCCCGCCGGTTCCCGCCGGAGCGGTTCGCCGTGCTGGCGAGCCTCCAGATGGGCCTTGCCAATATCGGGACCCTCGGCGCCACGGCGCCCCTGGCCGTCTCGACGGCGCTGATCGGCTGGCGCGCCTCGTTCATGGGCGTTGCTGTTCTCACCGTCGTCATCGCGCTCCTCATCCTCTGGGTGGTGCCGAGGGATGCCCGCCCGGGCGCGGAACGGGAGAGCTGGGCCGACGCCCTGCGCGGGGTGGCGGCGGCCGTGAGGGTGCCCTCCTTCTGGCGCGTCTTCTTCGTGCAGCTCACCGCCTATTCGTGCTTCGCCACCATCATCGGCCTCTGGGCCGGGCCCTGGCTGACCGACGTGCACGGGGCGGATGCCGCCACCAAGGGCAACATCCTCCTGTTCGGCGCATCGGCTCAGATGGGCGGCCTGCTCCTCTGGGGCGCCATGGACCGGTTCTGGGGGAGCTACAGGAAGCCCATCCTGGTCGGGGGCGTCGCGACGATCGCGCTCCTGGGGATCGCGGCCCTCTTTCCCCTGGGCCTCGCCTCCGCGGCCGTGTGGCTCGGCGCCTTCGGCCTGTTCGTGGCCTTCACGCCCATCCTGACCGCTCACGGCAAGTCCCTGTTTCCCGCCGCCCTGACCGGCCGGGGCATCACCCTCATGAACATCGGCACCATCGGGGGAGTCTTCCTGTCCCAGAGCGCCACCGGCCTGCTCATGGACCTGGCGGGGCGTTCCGAGAGCGGCGCCTACCTGGCTGAGGGCTACCGTCTGGTTTTTGCGGCCCTGGCCGGCTGGCTCCTGCTGAGCCTTGTCTTCTACAGCAGGGCCATCGATCCGCATCCGAGCAGACATGCATTTACAGCATAGCTTTTCGGGACTTTTATTCTTGCAAATTGTGCAACGCGTCGTAAATATTGCAGTGCGATATGGCGATGGCGTCGCCGCATCGCAGCCCTTCTTGGGCGTTTCCTCCCTAAACTTCGGGCCGCTGGCAACAGCGGCCTTTTTTCTTGTCGGGACCCGTCTTCTCTTGAGGCCGAGTTCCGGGGGCCGCCTATTCCGCTGCGATCTGCCGGGTGATCAGCTCGCCGTCGATCTCGGCGATCACCTGGGCGAAGGCCCGGGTGAGATCGTCGCTCAAGGTGGCGAAGCCGGATTTCTTCTCCAGGCTGCGCTCGTCCATGTAGAGGGACCGGTTGATCTCGATCTGCAGGGCGTGCCGTCCCAGCGCCGGTTCCCCGTAATGTTCGGTGATGAAGCCGCCCGCATAGGGCTTGTTGCGCACCACCGTGAGGCCGCGGCCCCGCAGGGCCGCCTCCGCCAGGTCGATCAGGAGCGTGGCGCAGCTGGTGCCGTAGCGGTCTCCCAGAACGATGTCGGCCTTGGCGCCGTCCTCCCGGCTCACGCTGGAGGAGGGCATGGAATGGCAGTCGATCAGGATCGCATGCCCGAACGCCTCCCCCGTGCGGCGCACGAGCCCGCGCAGGGCGCGGTGGTAGGGCTTGTAGAGCCACTCGATCCGGTGCAGCGCCTCGTCGACCCTGAGGCGCGAATGGTAGATCTCCTGGCCGTCCGCCACGATGCGCGGGATCGTGCCGAGGCCCCCGGCCACCCGCATGGAGCGGGTATTGGCGAAGGGCGGCAGCCGTCCGTCGAACATGCGCGAGTCGAGCTCGTAGGGCTCCCGGTTCAGGTCGAGATAGGCCCTGGGAAAACACGCCGCCATGAGCGGAGCGCCCAAGCCCACCACGGTGGCGAACAGCTCGTCCACGAACGCGTCCTCGGAGCGCCTGAGAGCCATGGCGTCGAGGCGCGAGGCGGCCAGGAACGAGGCCGGATAGACGGCGCCTGCATGGGGAACGTTGAAGACGAAGGGAATCGTCTGCCCAGGGGGCTCGGTGACAAGAAAGGGGGGATCGAACTCGTCAGTAATGACTGGCCGCATCAGGGTTAAGGTTCTTTGGATTTAAGAAACGGTCGTTCCCGCTAGTGTAAGGCAGGTTCGCTGTCTGTCCATGACAATTCCGTGGGGGAGCCGCGCTCTTCCTTCACGCCTTATTTACCAGGAACCCTCATGAAGGCTTGAGCACTTCCGTCACGATTCGGGGCAAGCCAGCGATGAAGATCCTCCTCGCCGAAGACGACAACGACATGCGCCGCTTCCTCGTGAAGGCGCTGCAGAACGCGGGCTACGACGTGGCCTCGTTCGACAACGGCCTCTCGGCCTATCACCGCCTGCGCGAGGAGCCGTTTGAGCTTCTCCTGACCGACATCGTCATGCCCGAGATGGACGGGATCGAGCTGGCCCGCCGGGCCACCGAGCTCGACCCGGACATCAAGGTCATGTTCATCACCGGCTTTGCGGCCGTGGCCCTCAACCCGGATTCCCAGGCTCCCCGCGACGCCAAGATCCTGTCGAAGCCGTTCCACCTGCGCGATCTGGTGAGCGAAGTCGATAAAATGATGGCCGCCTGAAAAAGGTAGAGCCCCCGGCTTGCGTCCCAGCCTGCTTGTCGGTATATCGCCCCCACACATGAAACGGGGCCTGAAAACGCCGTTTCCCGGGCGCGTAGCTCAGCGGGAGAGCACTACGTTGACATCGTAGGGGTCGCTGGTTCGATCCCAGCCGCGCCCACCATTTCTTATTTTTCCGGCCTTCCCGAAGGGCCGCAGGAGACCGGATATGAAGATCCGTAACTCGTTGAAGTCGATCCGCGGCCGTCACCGCGACAACCAGCTGGTTCGTCGCAAGGGCCGGGTCTACATCATCAACAAGACCCAGAAGCGCTACAAGGCCCGCCAGGGCTGACGTTCGCTGCGGCGATGCCGCGCACG
>DATHAU010000432.1:0-1568 GCA_035296545.1 Microvirga sp. | reverse complement strand
CACAAGCCTGTCGAGACGGGAAAACGCCGTATAGGCATCGTTGCCGGCAAGGCAGGAGGCCAGGTCGATCCCCTTTTGCCGCGCCTCCTCCAGCAGGCTCCCGTCGAACCAGGCCCCCGCATTGCTCTCGGACCCGTCGATCCCGTCCGTATCGCAGGCGATGGCCGAGATGGCGGGCTCGCCCTTCAGGGCCAGGACGAGGGCCAGCAGGAACTCCGCATTGCGCCCCCCGCGCCCTTGCCCGCGCACGGTCACGGTGGTCTCGCCGCCGGAGAGCAGCACGCAGGGCGCCCGGACGGGGTCGCCGTGGAGCAGGGCCGAATGGGCGATTCCCGCCATCACGTGCCCGACCTCCCGCGCCTCGCCCTCGAGGGCGTCGCCGAGGATCAGGGGATTCAAGCCGAATTCGCGGGCTTTTGCGGCGGCCGCATCCAGGGCCATCTTGGGGGTCGCCAGCATGTGCACCGCCCCGCCGGCAATGGGACCCTCGATGGCGTTGGCCCGGATGGCCTGCGCCACATGGGCAGGGGCATCGATGTCGTATCTCTTCAGGATGGAGAGCGCGACCTCAGGATCGACGCGCTCCGGGATGGTGGGGCCGGAGCCGATGCTGGAGGGGTCGTCTCCCGGCACGTCGGAGATCAGATAGGTGACGAGCGGCGCCCCGCCGATGGCGGCCGCGAGCCGGCCTCCCTTGATGGCCGACAGGGACTTGCGCACCAGGTTCATCTCCCCGATGGGCGCGCCGGATTTCAGCAGGGCCCGGTTCACGGCCTGCTTGTCGGCCAGGGTCAGCCCCTCGGCGGGGAGCGACAGGAGCGCCGACGCGCCGCCCGACATCAGGCAGACCACGAGATCGTCGGGACCGGCCTCCCGCGCCAGGGCCAGGATGCGCCCCGCCGCCTTCAGGCCCGCCTCGTCGGGAACCGGGTGGGACGCCTCGACGATCTCGACATGTCGGGTGGGCGCCCCGTGGCCGTAGCGCGTGACCACCAGCCCCTCGCAGGCTCCGCCCGCGCGGGTCCAGGCCTCCTCGAACGCGGCCGCCATCCGGGCGGAAGCCTTGCCGGCCCCCAGGACAAGGGTGCTCCCCTTGGGCCTGGGCGGCAGGCGGCCGTCGAATTTCCCATCCGGGAGAGCCGCCTTCAAGGCGGCGTCGAACAGGGCGCACAGGATGCTGGTGTCTTGGGTCATGGGGCCACTCTACGACAGAAACCGCGTCCGTGAAGGCTCGACGGGGGAGAATGCGCGTGAACCACGGCGGGCCGCCAGCGCAAGGGTCGAACCCCCTGGAAGTGAAGGCCGGGCTATGCTTCAACTGCGGGTTCAGCCGCCTCGCCTTCGTGGGCGCGCCCGTTCCAAGGAAGTCCGCGCCGATGCCGTCCTCGCCTGCTGAAGAAGTTCCGGGCATGAAGCCCCTGTCCCGGCTCCCGGTCGAAAAGGCTCGCGCGATCCGGCTCGTCCTGACCGACATCGACGATACGATCACGAGCGAGGGCATGCTGACGGCCGAGGCCTACGCCGCCCTGGAAAACCTGCACCGCGCGGGCTTTCTCGTGGTGCCCGTG
>DATHAU010000431.1:0-1790 GCA_035296545.1 Microvirga sp. | reverse complement strand
AGAGACGGTCATGCGTTTCAATTAATGAAACGGCAGCAGCGTTACAAACATTTCCGACTGAAGTGAGGGCGTCGTACCACTTGCCCTCCCTGGCTAGATCCAGGGCGGAATTGTTTGCCCCGATTGCTCCTGCATAGCAGTCGGTCGCTGCGCGGATATACGGAAGATGAAGCCTTCGCTTTTGCTGCTCGGTCAATTCCTGCCCAAGGCCGACACGTGCAACGAGACTCACCAGAAGACCTAAAGCTATGCTATGATATTTCATTATAGGCCAGCCCTTTGGCTATTAGGCTAGCACAACCTCTAGCTACGTCGAGCTGAGTGATCAAAAATTCCTGGGCAAAGGAGATCTTCACACGGGAGGCTGCTCGCTTGAAGATCTTCGATACTACCGAACTGGCATCATCAGCCTGGCGTGAGCGCCCGCAGCTTCACCCGCCCGCGCTCCAGCACCAGGGCGAGCTGGCCGTTCTTGAGGGCGAGCGCCTTTTCGCCGAAGAGGGTGCGCCGCCAGCCGTGGAGGGAGGGCACGTCGGCGCCGTCTCTCTCGGCGATGGCCTCCAGCTCCTCGACCGTGGCGATGATCTTGGGGGCCACGCCCTCCTGCTCGGCCACCGCCTTGAGCAGGACCTTGAGCAGGTCGACGGTGGACCCGGTGTTGCCCCGGCCGCGGTTGCGCTCGAAGGTCGGCACGGTGGCGGGGTCGCGGGCGAGGCCGCGCTCCACCGCCTCCAGGATGTCGCCGCCCGTGCGGGAGCGCTCGTAGCCGTTGGGGATGGAGCGCAGCCTGCCTAAGGCCTCCACGCTGCGCGGGGCCGAGGTGGCGACGTCGATGAGGGCGTCGTCCTTGAGGATGCGCCCGCGGGGCACGTCGCGCCCCTGCGCCTCGCGCTCGCGCCAGGCGGCCACCTCCATGAGAACCGCGACCTCCTTGGGCTTGCGCAGGCGGCCCGCCAGGCGGCGCCAGGCATTGTCCGGATCGGCCTGGTAGGTCTCGGGCGACGTGAGGACCGACATTTCCTCGGTGAGCCAGGCCAGGCGGCCATTGGCCTCCAGCTGGGCCACCAGGGCCTCGTAGACCTTCACCAGATGGGTGACGTCGGAGAGCGCATAGGTGAGCTGCGCCTCCGAGAGCGGGCGGCGCGACCAGTCGGTGAAGCGGGAGGACTTGTCCACCTTCGCCTTGGCGAGGTCGTTCACCAGCTGCTCGTAGGACACGGAATCGCCGTAGCCGCACACCATGGCGGCCACCTGGGTGTCGAACAGGGGCTCCGGCACGATGCCGCCGAGGTTCCAGACGATCTCCAGGTCCTGCCGGGCCGAGTGGAACACCTTGACCACGCCCCTGTCGCCCATGAGCGCCATGAAGGGATCGAGGCTCATCCCCTCGGCGAGGGGGTCGATGAGGCACGCATCCGCCGGGTCCGGCCCTGCCATCTGGATCAGGCACAGCTTGGGGTAATAGGTGGTCTCGCGCAGGAACTCCGTGTCGACGGTGACGAACGGATGGGCGGCGAGGCGGGCGCAGGCGGATGCCAGGGCGTCGGTGGAAGTGATCAGATCCATAGGGGCCTTTTAGAGCATTTTCCGGAAACTTGGGAACCGCTATTCCGTTCCATCGCGGCGGCGCACAGAAAATACTCCTAGCGGGGCCAAGGATAGGAGATGCCCATTCCTCCGGCGAATGCTTGCTCCGGCTTGCAGGTGCGGAGGTTGCGCCGTTTCGCGAGGCGGCGAAGGCCAGATTTCTATCCTGGGGATGCTCCGCAGCGGGCGCCGCGGAGGATGGT
>DATHAU010000430.1:0-4569 GCA_035296545.1 Microvirga sp. | reverse complement strand
GCGGTCGAGCCCCTCCAGGAACTGGTCGGCGATGCGGCCCTTCAGGATCTCCCGCTGGCGCCTGGCCAGGGTGCGCCAGGTGGAGTGGTCCGCATCGGTGTAGTTCTCGAAGCCCTGGTCGAGGAGATAATCGCGCGGGTCATCGCTGCCGGTCGCCGAGTTCATGGTGTTTCCTCCGTTGTTGATCCAAGGATATCACTGCGGGCCGGTCATTTTTCGCCCGATCACGCCTGGATAAGCGGCAGAAGGGTCATAAAATGACCCTAAGACCCGTTTCGGAGGTTCGATGATGAAGCGCCCCCTGTCCCCCTCCGACCGCCGCATCCTGCGGGTCCTGCAGAGCGATGGGCGCCTGCCCAACTCGGCCCTGGCGGAGAAGGTGGGCCTTGCCGCCTCCCCGTGCCTGCGGCGGCTCAAGGCCCTGGAGGAGGACGGGGTGATCGAGGGCTACCGCGCCAGGGTCAACCGCAAGGCCCTCGGCTTCGAGGTGGAGGCCTTCGTGTTCATCAAGCTCGAACAATCGGAGCCCGGCTGGCGCACCCGCCTGGTGGACCGGCTCAAGGGCTACGAGGAGGTGATCGCCTGCCATGCGCTCGCCGGCGAGGTGGACCTCATCGTCCACGCGGTCGCCCGGGACCTGGAGAGCTTCGGGGAGTTCACCATGAACCGACTGCTCACCCTGCCGGGGGTGGCGGACGTGCGCTCGAGCTTCGTGCTGTCGACCATTAAGCCGGAGAGCCCGATTCCGGTGCCCGATTAGGGTGAGCTCATGAACCGCCGCCTCATCTCGAACGACGACCTCATCCTGAGGAGGCCACGGAGTGGCCGTCTCGAAGGATGATCCAGAGGACACGGGAAACGCGACGGAACTCCCTCTCCCGGATGGGAGAGGGTTGGGGTGAGGGAAGGCCCTCTCCACGAAGAGCACAGAAGGTGGTGAGCGGAAGCGTCGGCGCTTCACTGAAGAACTGTCCTACCCTCACCCCTGCCCCTCTCCCACCCGGGAGAGGGGAAAAGCGCCACGTTTCCGGCGCCCCCTGGACCATCCTTCGAGACGGTGCTTCGCACCTCCTCAGGATGAGGGTGTGTGGAGGGCCTGAAAGGAAAATGCCCGGCGCGGAGCCGGTCATCTTATAGCGGAAACAGGTGAGTTCTACTCCGCCGCGTATTGAGCATGCAGCCGCGCGCCGCGGCTGATGAGCTTGTTGAGCGCCCCGAGATAGGCCTGGGCGGAGGCCACCAGGGTGTCGGGGTCGGCGGCGCGGGAGGTGACGCTGCGGCCGTCGGCGGAGAGGCGCACGGAGACCTCGGCCTGGGCGTCGGTGCCCTCCGTGACCGCGTGGACCTGATAGAGCTCCAGCACCGCCTCGTGGGGCACCAGGGCCTTGATGGCGTTGAAGGTGGCGTCCACCGGGCCGTTGCCCTCCTGCTCCTCGGTGACCACCTTGTCGTCCACCTGGAGCTTCATGGTGGCGCGCTGCGGCCCGCGGGTGCCGGCCACGATGGAGAGAGACACCAGCTTGATGCGGTCGTGAGCCGTGGCGATGTTCTGGTCCACCAGGGCCTCGATGTCCTCGTCGTACACGTGCTTCTTGCGGTCGGCCAGGTCCTTGAAGCGCTCGAAGGCGTCCTGGAACTGGTTGTCCGACAGGGTGTAGCCCAGCTCCTCCAGCTTGTTGCGGAAGGCGGCGCGGCCGGAATGCTTGCCCATGACGAGGGACGTCTTGGACACGCCCACGCTCTCCGGGGTCATGATCTCGTAGGTCTGGGCGTTCTTGAGCATGCCGTCCTGGTGGATGCCGCTCTCATGCGCGAAGGCGTTCCGGCCGACGATGGCCTTGTTGTACTGCACCGGGAAGGAGGTGGCGGCGGAGGCGAGCTTGGAGGCGCGCATGAGCATGGTGGCCTCGACCCCGGTCTCGTAGGGCAGCACGTCCCCGCGGGTGCGGATCGCCATGACGATCTCCTCGAGGGCCGCGTTGCCGGCCCGCTCGCCGATGCCGTTGAGGGTGCATTCGATCTGCCGCGCGCCGCCCTCCAGGGCCGCGAGCGAATTGGCCACCGCCAGCCCCAGGTCGTTGTGGCAATGGGCGGAGAACACCGCCTTGTCGGCGTTGGGCACGCGCTCGCGCACCGCCCGGAACATGGCCCGGTATTCCTCCGGCGTGGCGTAGCCTACCGTGTCGGGGAGGTTGATGGTGGTGGCGCCTGACCTGATGGCCGCCTCGACGCAGCGGCACAGGTAGTCGATGGGCGTGCGGGTGGCGTCCATGGCGGACCACTCGATGTCGTCGACGAGGTTGCGCGCCTGGCCTACCGTGGCGGTGATGATCTCCAGCACCTCTTCTTCCGACTTGCGCATCTGGTGCTGCAGGTGGATCGGCGAGGTGGACACGAAGGTGTGGATGCGGGGTTTCCTGGCTTGGCGCACCGCCTCGCCGGCGCGGGCGATGTCGGCCGAGATGGCGCGGGCGAGCCCCGCCACGGTGGCGTTCTTCACGCGCTCGGCGATGAGGGAGACGGCCTCGAAATCGCCGTTCGACGCGATGGGAAAGCCCGCCTCGATGATGTCGACCCCCATGGCGTCGAGCAGATCCGCAACGGCGAGCTTCTCCTCCAGGGTCATGGTCGCGCCGGGGCATTGCTCGCCGTCGCGCAGGGTGGTGTCGAAGATCAGTACGCGGTCCTTGGGGGACCCGGAGGAAGAGGCGGTCATCGATGATAGTCCTTCTCGGAGCGAGCGAGCCATGCGCTCAAGGTTGTTTCTGTGGTCCAGAACCCCTGAGAGCCCAGGCGGCGACGCCCAGCCGACCCTCAGGGGCGACTAAGGAGAAGGAGGCCGAGGAGGCGCGCGGAACCGGCCGCCGGAGCGGAGCCGTTCTCTCGTGCGCTGGGGAATGCGATGACCATCGCCGCCCGTTCCTCTCAAGGTCGCGCGGGTTCGCCCGCGAACAACAAGCCTTGTTTGTAACGGCGCATCGTTTTGATGGCAAGCCCGCGAAGCAGGCGGAGGGGTCGGGTGGCGGAAACGGCCGAGGTTGCCTTCGTGGCCAGGCTCCTCCCAAGACCCCTCTTATGATCAAAGCGTTTTGAAGGCGGGGCGTCTCCAGTGCGTGCTGGATCATCCTTCGAGACGCCGCTGACGCGGCTCCTCAGGATGAGGGCGTGGGGAGTGAAAACAGGCATCAAACTCTCCGCCCTCATCCTGAGGAGCCCACGCAGTGGGCGTCTCGAAGGATGATCCAGGGATCTCTGGAGACGCCACTATGCAATTCCTCGCGGATGTTTGGATCTCGACGACAGCTGTTGGAGTCTTTCGAAGTTCCCGCAGATCAGCGCTTCCTTTTTGGCCCTCGACCAGCCTTTGACCCGGCGCTCATAGGCGATGGCATCGGTGATGTGCTCAAAATGAGCTGAATAATCGAGCGTCACAGGCCGACGCTTGGCCGTGTAGCCTTCGAAGAACCCCTGATTATGCTGACTGATGCGGGTATCCAAATCGTCCGCCCGGCTGGTGCCGGTATAGTAGCTGCCATCGGCGCAGCGAAGAATGTAGAACCAGCAGCCGCTCATTGTTTCAGACGACACCCGACCAGGACGAAGCCTGTCCAGGTTATAATGGTGCATTGAGAATGCCCAGCTTCGTTCGGACGTTGTGCCCTCCGATTAAAGGCTTTTCCGTTACTCTCTGGACGATCCTTCGAGACGCCTACCCCGTGGGCTCCTCGGAGGCTGGCTCATCACTCCACCCTCATCCTGAGGAGCAGCCGTAAGGCTGCGTCTCGAAGGACGAGGGCTGCGGCTGTTCTTTGTGGGCTGGCCTCTCAGGATGACGGGGAGGGTGTGAGGCGCGGACTTCAGGCTTTGCCATCACAAGACCCCTGTCCACTTCCGCGCCCGATGCTCTAGATTGCCGCAAGCTTGGCCTTTCAGGGCCGATCCCACCAGGAGCGCCGCCCATGATCACCATGACCCGTCCCCTCTGGCTTGCCGCCGTCCTGGCCCTGCCGCTGGCCGCCTGCAACCAGACCGCCACCGCTCCCGGAAGCGCGCCCGTGACGCCCTCCGGATTCAACATGCCGTCAGGGTCCGGCTGCGGCGGGGAGATCTCCCGTTATCGCACCGTGATGAGCAACGACCTCGCCACGGGCCACGTCAACCAGTCGGTCTACAACCGGGTGGACCGGGAGATCGCCCAGGCGGAGGCCGCCTGCTCGGCCGGGCGCGATGCGGAAGCCCTGCGCATGGTCAACGCCACCAAGGCGCGCCACGGCTATCTCTGAGCGCAAGGCTATCTCTGAGCAAAGGTCCAGCGGAAGAAGGATTGCAGGAACAGGGGCATCCGCTCGGGGTCGATGTCCTCCGGCCCGTGGACGATTCTCACATCCTGCAACTCGGGCTCGCGCTGCGCGGCGATGTTGGCGCGGATCGTCTGCGCGCCCTCCTCCGCGGTCACCGGCAGGGTCACCTCCCGCAGCAGGGCCACGGTGGGCCAGCGCCGGACGATCACCCATCCGTCCTCCACCCGGTAATCGCCCTCCCGCAGGCCGGTCTCCTCGTGCAGCTCCC
>DATHAU010000429.1:0-1758 GCA_035296545.1 Microvirga sp. | reverse complement strand
GGAAGCGCATTCCAACCGGCCTCCGTCCAGGCCCGGTAGGCCTCCTTCCAGCCCGGCGCGGAGGTGACGACGCCGTCCTTGAGGGTGGCCCCATGCCTGTCGCCCTCGCGGTTGAGAGGCGCGATCACGTCGTTGGCGAAGCGGCCCGCCTCCTCCAGGATCGTCCCGACGAGATCGGCGGACAGGTCGCCGTAGACGCCGTCCGCTATGGCGCGGTCGAGGCCCGCCACGTGCCGCATGGTGAAGGCGATGTCGGAAACCGGGGCGCGGTAGGTCATGGCGTTTCCTCGTGAAAGCAGGCGGCTTTGATATTGACGCGTATCCCTGCGCCTATAAACCCGCCCATGGTCAATCCCCTAGGGGCGAAGGATAGTTTAGACGTGAACGATCGCGGGTCAATGGCAGGAACCGAACGCCTGGCGGCCGACGAGGCGGGTCTTGCCCGGGCGGCGGCGATCCTGCGCGGCGGCGGGCTCGTGTCCTTCCCCACGGAGACGGTCTACGGCCTGGGGGCCGACGCCACGAATGCGGAGGCGGTGGCAGGCATCTACGCGGCCAAGGAGCGCCCGAGCTTCAACCCCCTGATCTCCCATGTGGGCAGCGTCGAATCGGCGCGGATCCAGGGATTTTTCGATGAAACCGCAGAGCGCCTGGCACGGGCGTTCTGGCCCGGCCCCCTGACCCTCGTGGTTCCGGCGGCCCCCACCTGCACGGTTTCCGACCTCGCCCGGGCGGGCCTCGATAGCGTGGCCCTGCGGGTGCCCGCCCACCCCCTCGCCCATGCCCTTCTGGAACAGGCGGCCCGCCCCATCGCGGCGCCTTCGGCCAACCGCTCCGGGCGGGTCAGCCCGACCGATGCGGACCACGTGCTGGGGGACCTCGACGGGCGCATCGATGCGGTGCTCGACGGGGGCCCGGCGGCGGTGGGGATCGAGTCGACCATCGTGGCCTGCCTGGGCGGGGCTCCCCGCCTGCTCCGCCCCGGCGGCGTGCCGCGGGAGGCAATCGAGGCGCTGATCGGGCATGGGCTCGAAAACGCCTCCGAGGGGGGCTCCAGCCCCCTCGCGCCGGGGATGCTGGCCTCCCACTACGCGCCCCGGGCCCGGGTGCGGCTGAATGCGGTCGCGGTGGAACCCGGCGAGGCTGCCCTGCTGTTCGGGCCCGAAGCCTTGCGGAACGCCGAGAACGCCCGGGCGCGCCTGAACCTCAGCCCGAGCGGCAGCCTCAGGGAAGCGGCCGCCCATCTGTTCTCCTATCTCAGACAGCTCGACGCCTCAGGGGCGCAGACCATCGCGGTCGGCCCAGTTCCGGAAACGGGCCTGGGCGAGGCCATCAACGACCGCCTCCGGCGCGCCGCCGCGGAGCGGTGATCCGCTCCGCCAACTGCGTAGCCTTTACTTCGCCGCCAGCTTCGCGGCGATCTGGGCCACGTGACGGCCCTGGTAGCGGGCGCCGTCGAGGTCGATCTCCGTGGGCTGGCGGGAGCCGTCGCCGCCGGCCACGGTCGATGCGCCGTAGGGCGAGCCGCCCCTGATCTGGTCCACCCCCGACTGGCCCTGGTAGGAATAGGGCAGGCCCACCACCACCATGCCGTGGTGGAGGAGAACCGGCAGGGTGGTGAGGATCGTGGCCTCCTGGCCGCCATGCTGGGTGGCGCTGGAGGTGAAGACCGAACCGACCTTGCCGATGAGACGCCCTTTCGCCCAGAGGCCGCCGGTCTGGTCGAGGAAGTTCTTCATCTGCGCCGTCATGGTGCCG
>DATHAU010000428.1:0-1752 GCA_035296545.1 Microvirga sp. | reverse complement strand
GAGATCAGCTCCGACGAGCGGCTGGCATAGGCCATCTGCGGGGTCTTGATGGTGATCTGGAGCCCGTTGCCGTAGCCCGCCTCCTTGAGCAGCGCCTTGGCCTTGTTCACGTCGTAGGGAACCACGTTGGTGGTGTCCACGAAGGCCGGATGGTTGGGGGAGAAGAAGCTGCCGATGGGGGTTCCGAACCCCGAATAGGCGCCCTCCACCAGGGCCTTGCGGTCGATGGCGTGCATGAGGGCGCGGCGCACGCGCACGTCGTCGAAGGGCTTCTTGGCGCTGTTCAGGCCTGCGACCGTCTCGCCCTCCGTGTTGCCGGCCACCGCCTTGAAGCGCGGATCCTTCTGGAACTCGGCGAAGAGCTCGGGGGCGGCGAGATTGGGGAAGGCGTCCACGTCGCCCGCCTTCACGGCCGCCACCTGGGCCTGGGAGTCGCTGATGAAGCGGAAGGTCACGGTCTCGAGCTTGGTCTTGTCCTTCTGCCAGTAATCCGGGTTGCGGACGAGCTCCACCCGGTCGCCGCGGGTCCAGGACTTGAACTTGAACGGGCCGGTGCCGACCGGATTGGCCTTGTTGTTCTCGGCGGTCTCCGGCGCCACGATCACCGCATCGCCCCAGCCGAGATAATAGAGGAAGTTGCCCGACACCTCCTTGAGCTTGATCACCACGGTTGAGGGATCGGGCGTCTCGATGGACGCGATGGGCGCGAAGATCTGCTTCTGCGCGTTGGTGGATTTCGGATCGCGGGCGCGGTCGAAGGCGAATTTCACGTCCGCCGAGTCGAAGGCGGTGCCGTCATGGAACTTCACCCCCTCCTGCAGGCGGAAGGTGTAGGTGAGCCCGTCGGCGGACACCTCCCAGCTTTTCGCCAGCAGGGGCTGCACCTTGCCGGTCCGGTCGAGGCGCACGAGGCCCTCATAGAGGTTGACCCAGGTGACCTCGCGGATGGCGACCGGGGCCGCAACGGTGGGATCGAGGCCCGGCGGCTCGATGGGCATGCCCACCACCAGAGAGGTCTTGGCGGCGTAAGCGGGAGCGAGGCCCACGGAGAGCAGAAGGGCGGCGGCCAGGAAGCGCTTCGACATGGGGCGGATCTCCATCCGGTGTGTGCGAGAGGTCGCGTTGGCCCCAGCTTACGCACTGCCGCGCGGGATGGAAGATCTTCCTTCGGGGTTTTTGCGCCTATCTATGGCGCAGGACCCGTCGCCGCCGCGGCCGGCCTCCCGCTCATGGTTACCGTAGAGGCCGACGGCGAGGAGACGCTCCAGCGGAGGAAGGGCGTCGTTTCCTCCTACCTGGACCGCTTCGCCGTCCGCGACGCCCCGCCCGCTTTCGACCGGGTGAAGGGCTGATCTTACCCCTCTCCCGAGTGGGAGAGGGGCAGGGGTGAGGGCAGGACGGTTCTTCAGTAAAGCGCTCACGCCTCCGCTCACCACCGGCTGTGCTCTGTTCGGAGAGGGCCTTCCCTCACCCCTCACCCTCTCCCACCCGGGAGAGGGAGTTCCGTCGCGTCTCCCCGATCCCTGGATAAGGTTGGGGCTCGTTGAGCCCGCCTCCGGCCAAGCCGGCCCCGCCCCCGGCATTCACCATCCCGGGCATGTTTGCCAGTTCGAAACCAGTTGCTAGACTCGACAGCGCTTGTGTGATTTGCATTCATACTCGCGCACAACAGGCGCCGTCAGCGCCGCAAGGGAATGGCCAATGAAGCGATTTTCGAAATTCCTCCTGTCTGCCGCCTTGGTGACCACCATG
>DATHAU010000427.1:0-9760 GCA_035296545.1 Microvirga sp. | reverse complement strand
GAAGGCCTGCGTGACCACGAGGCTCACCGCCTCGCTCATCAGGCCGCGCCCCTCCATCCCGGCCATGCCGTAATAGCCCATGTAGGCGCTCTGGAAGAAGCCGCGCACAATCTCGTTCAGGTTGACGATTCCCGCGATCCTGCGGCTTTGCGTCTCGCGGGCGACGAAGCCCACCGAACGCTCCCCGTCGCAGCGGGCGAGATAGCCCATGAAGCTCATCTCGTCGCGGCACGGGGACACCCACGGCTCGTGCAGCGCCATGCTGGCGAGGTTGGCGGCGATCAGTTCGGGCCCGTCCTCGGCGCGGACGGGACGGACGGTGACGCGTGGCATCGATCTCGCCTCTTCTCACCGGAAACAGGCATAGCCGCGGCGTTGCCGCCGGTCATCTTACAAGGGCGTTGCCGAACGGCGTGGGGACCGGAGGCCCCGCCGCCCCTCATTCCAGCGCGCCCACGGCGCTCTCGACCGCCTCGACCACCGCGCCGGAGCGCACGAGGTCCAGGGCCTGGCGCATCTCGGTGGCGTACCAGCGATCCCCTTCGAGGGCAGGCGGAATAGCGGCCCGGATGGCGTCCATGGCCGCCTGCGAACCCTTGCCCAGGGGATAGTCCCGGGCGATGGGCTCGACCAGGGTGAGCGCCTGCGCGGCCATCAGCAACTCGCCCGCCACGATCTGCTCCACGTTCTCCACGATGGTGCGGGCCTTGCGGCCGCACCAGGTGGAGTTGGAGATGTGATCCTCGGCGTTGGACTTGCCCGGAATGGAATCCACCGAGCCCGGCGTCGCAAGGCTGCGGTTCTCCATCACCAGCGCCGACATGGAGCACTGCACCGTGGCGAAGCCCGTATTGAGCCCGCGCTTGCCGGCGAGCAGGTTGCGCGGCAGGCCATAGGACATGGTGGGATCGACCAGGCGCGCCAGGCGCCGCTCGGAAATGGTGCCGAGATCCGCCATGGCGACCGCCAGGAAATCCATGGCCTGCGCCATGTACTGCCCGTGGAAATGGCCCCCTGAGATCGACACGTAGCCGCCCCTGCCGTCGTCGAAGATGAGCGGGTTGTCGGTGGCGGAATTCATCTCCGTGCCGACGATGCGCTCCACGTATTCCATCGCCTCCACGACAGGTCCGTGGACCTGGGGCGTGCAGCGCAGGGAGTAGACGTCCTGCACCCGGGGGCTCGCCGGCTGGCCCGGCTGACGCGGCTCGTCGGGGAACACCACGTCGCGCGCCGCTTGCGAGCACCGCTTCGTGCCGTCCAGGATGCGCAGGAGGTTGCGCGCCACCCGCGCCTGGCCGGGATGCGGCCGGGCCTTGTGCACCCGCGGGTCGAAGGCCGCCAGCTCGCCGCGCATGGCCTCCAGCGACAGGCACATGGCGATGTCGGCATGCTTCAGGAGGCGTCGCGCGTCGTGGGCCGCAAGCGCCGCAAGCGCCAGGGAGGTGGTCGAGCCGTTGATGAGCGCGGAGGCATCCTTGGCCCCGAGCTCGAAATCGGGATCGAAGCCCGCCAGCGCGATGGCCTCCCGGGCCGGCATGATCCGGCCCCCATAAAACATGTCGGCTTCCGCGAAGCCGCAGACCGCGCCCGCCATATGGGCGAGCGGCGCAAGGTCGCCCGAGGCGCCGACGGAGCCCTTCTGGGGGATCACCGGATGCAGGCCCGCGTTGAGGAAGGCGATCAGGCGCTCGACCAGCTCGACCTGGGGCCCGGAATAGTTGGACGCGAAGGCGTTGGCCCTGAGCAGCATCATCGCCCGGGTCACGTCCTCGGCGAAGGGCTCGCCGACGCCGGTCGCGTGGGCATAGACGGTCTTGCGCTGGTAGGCCGCCATGTCGGCGATGAGGACGCGCTGATCCTTGAACAGCCCAACCCCGGTATTGAAGGCGTACATGAGCGGCGCGTCGTCATGCATCCAGGTTTGGTCGATATAGGCCCGCGTCGCCGCGATCCGCTCCCGCGCCTCGGGGGCCAGCGCGGCCTGCGCGTAGCGCCCATGGGCGTCCGGACGCGCCACGCGCACCACGTCCTGAATTTCAAGCGTTGCCCCGTCGAGCTTGACCGTCATGATGATCCCTCACCTTCAAGCCAGAAGGGATACCGGGGCCGGGTGCCAGGCGCAACAGGGGTTCAAGGCGCTCATTGCCTCAGATGGCGGGGCTTTGCTCGTCGGTGAGCTTGGGCGTTTGCCCGATCCGCTTGCTGCTGCAAGAACGGCGGTGCGCGAAGCCTCCTCACAATCGCAGGCCTGAGATCGGCTTTACGGGTGCAAGTGGGCGCGACAGGCTCTCCTCCCCACTCATCTCAGGCTTGCCTGAGATGAGCTTCATGATGCGCAAGTCGGGAACACCCGACTTGCGGTGGGGAGGAGGTGGAGGTGGGGGTGTGAGCGATAGCCTATGAAGGTCTGGCGCCAACACCCCCACCCTGGCCCTCCCCACAAGGGGGAGGGAAAAGAAGCGGTGCCGCTGATGAGCCCTGTGATGCTTATTCCCGCCCCAGCCGCTTCGTGGTCTGGGGGTCGAAGAGGTGGACGTTCGCCGGGCTGATGGAGAGGGTCAGCTTGCGGGTCTCCGCCGGGATCTGGCCCGTGGAGGCCTGCACGACGAATTCCGCGCCGGCCACCTTGCCGTGGAAGAGCTGGGTCGCGCCGAGCTCCTCGACGAAATCCACGTCCATGGTGAGGCTGCTGAACCCGGGCGCGCCGCCGGCCTGGACGTCCTCGGGCCGCAGGCCGACCTCGATGTCGGAGCCCTGCGCCAGGCCCTCGCGCATGTCGGCGACCGCGATCATCTGGCCCCCCACCGACACGCGGCCGGGACCCTCCACGCGGCCCGGCAGGATGTTCATGGGCGGCGAGCCGATGAAGGTGGCGACGAACCGGGTCTCCGGGCGGCGATAGACGTCGGCCGGGGTGCCCACCTGCTCGATCTGGCCGCCCGACATCACCACCAGCTTGTCGGACAGGGTCATGGCCTCCACCTGGTCGTGGGTCACGTAGATCGAGGTGACGCCGAGCGAGCGCTGCAGGCGCTTGATCTCCACACGCATCTGCACGCGCAGCTTGGCGTCCAGGTTGGAGAGCGGCTCGTCGAAGAGGAAGACCTGGGGCTTGCGCACGATGGCCCGCCCCATGGCCACGCGCTGGCGCTGGCCGCCGGAGAGCGCCCGCGGCTTGCGGGCCAGGAAGGGCTCGATGGCGAGGATGCGGGCGGCTTCCTTCACCCGCTTCTCGATCTCGTCCTTGGGCGTGCCGCGGTTCCTCAGGCCATAGGCCATGTTGTCGTAGACGCTCATATGCGGATAGAGAGCGTAGTTCTGGAACACCATGGCGATGTCCCGGTCCGCCGGCTCGACCTGGTTCACGATCCTGTCGGCGATCCTGACCTCTCCGCCGGAGATCGTCTCGAGGCCCGCGATCATGCGCAGCAGGGTGGACTTGCCGCAGCCAGACGGGCCGACGAGCACGCAGAAGGAGCCGTCCTCGATGCCAAGCGACACGCCTTTCACGGCCTCCACATTCCCCGCATAGACCTTCCGCACGGTATCGAGCGTCACGCCTGCCATTGTTGTCTTCCCTTTACGTCGGCCGTTGCGCCGTCGGGCGCCGGTCAGGATTTTTGATGAATTGCATGATCGGCTCTCCCTGCGAAACGCATGTGACGCGCAGGGCGCGTCACTTCTCCGTCTCGACGAGACCCTTCACGAAGAGCCTTTGCATGAAGATGACCACGAGCACCGGCGGCAGCATCGCCAGCACGGCCGTCGTCATGGCGATCTGCCATTCGGTGAGGACGTCCTGGGTCGTGAGCATCTGCTTGATGCCGATGACGATGGTCTGCATGGAGCTCTTCGTGGTGATCAGGAGCGGCCACAGGTACTGGTTCCAGCCGTAGATGAACTGGATCACGAAGAGGGCCGCGATCGTGGTGATCGAGAGCGGCACGAGCGTGTCCTTGAAGAAGCGAAACGCCCCGGCCCCGTCGATCTTGGACGCCTCCAGGAGTTCGTCCGGGATCGTCATGAAGAACTGCCGGAAGAGCAGGGTGCCAGTGGCCGATGCGATGAGCGGCAGGATCAGGCCGGTATAGGTGTCGAGGAGGCCGAGATCCGCCACGATCTTGTAGGTGGGGTAGATGCGCACCTCCACGGGCAGCATCAGGGTGATGAAGATGATCCAGAACGCCGTCTTGCGGAACGGGAAGTTGAAATAGACCACCGCGAAGGCGGACAGGATCGAGATCAGGATCTTCCCGAAGGCGATGCCCATGGCCATGATGAAGGAGTTCACCATCATGTTGCCCACCGGCTCGCCGGACGTGCGGGCGGTGCCCTCGAAGATCGTCCGGTAGTAGTTGGTGGGCGCCTGGTCGCCCGGGATCAGCGACATGTTTCCGTTGCTGATGGTGGCGGAATCGTAGGTCGAGGCCATGACGGCCACATAGACCGGGAAGGCGACGATGAAGACCCCGATGGCCAGGGTCAGATAGGCGATGAAATTGCTGAAGGGGCGGTTCTCAACCATCAGTACTGCACCTTGCGCTCGACATAGCGGAACTGGATCGCCGTAAGCGCGATCACGATCACCATCAGGATCACCGACTGGGCGGCCGAGCCTCCGAGATTGCCCCCGAGGCGGCCGTCCGCATAGACCTTGTAGACGAGGGTCGTGGTCTGCCCGGCGGGCCCGCCCCCCGTCACGGCGTCGATGATGCCGAAGGTCTCGAAGAACACGTACACGATGGTGACGACGATGAGGAAGAAGGTGGTGGGCGACAGAAGTGGGAAGATGATCGTCCAGAAGCGGCGCAGCGGGCCGGAGCCGTCGATGGCGGCGGCCTCGATGACGCTTTTCGGGATCGCCTGCAGGCCCGCAAGGAAGAACAGGAAGTTGTAGCTCACCTGCTTCCAGGTGGCGGACAGGACCAGCAGGATCATGGCGTGGTTGGCGTTGAGCATCGGGTTCCAGTCCACGCCCATGGCCTTGATCGGCCGGGAAACCATGCCGAGGGTGGGATGGAACATGAAGATCCACAGAACGCCCGCGATGGCGGGAGCCACCGCATAGGGCCAGATGAGCAGGGTCTTGTACCCCTGGCCGAAGCGAAGCTGCTTGTCGGCCTGGGAGGCGAGGAGCAGGGCGAGGGAGAGCGACAGGAAGGCGACGGCCGCGGAGAACACGGCGGTGGTCACCATGGCCCGGTAATACTCGGGCTCTTCGAACAGGGTGCGGTAATTCTCGAAGCCGACGAATTCGCTCGAGAGGCCGAAGGCGTCCTCGAGCAGGAACGATTGCCAGATGGCCTGGGAGGCCGGCCAGTAGAAGAAGATGAGCGTGATCGCCATCTGCGGCAGGAGCAGCATGTATGGCAGGGTCTTGCTCGAAAAAAGAGCTCTTTTTTCCATCGTGATCCGTCACCCGGCGTCAGACCTGCCCGGACCGACTGCCTCCGTCGTGCAGGCTTTTTCTTGCTTCTTCGATAAGTTCATCCCGGGCGGTCGGCGACCGCCCGGGATGAGGTGTTACTCCTGAAGCGTCTCAGCGCTCAGCGGCTGACGGTGCGCTCGAACTGGCGCAGCATCTGGTTGCCGCGGCTGACGGCGGCGTCAAGCGCGTCCTTGGGCGATTTCTGGCCGGCCAGGGCCGCCTCGATCTCCTCGGACCAGACGTCGCGCATCTGAACCATGTTGCCGAAGCGCAGGCCGCGGGAGTTCTCGGTCGGCTCCTTGTTGGTGAGCTCGAGCAGAGGCGTCTGCACGATGGGGTTCTTCTCGTAATAGCCCGCAGCCTTGGTCTTCTCGTAGGCCGCCTTGGTGATCGGCAGGTAGCCCGATTCCTGGTGCAGCTTGGCCTGGCGGTCCGTGTCGGACAGGAAGGTGAAGAACTTGGCCACGCCCTTGTATTCCGCAGGCGTCTTGCCGCCCATGACCCACAGGGATGCGCCGCCGATGATCGAGTTCTGCGGAGCGCCCTGGACGTCAGGGTAATAGGGCATCGGGGCTGAGGCGTAGTCGAACTTGGCGTTCGCCTTCACGTTGCCGTAGAAGCCCGAGGAGTTGAGGAAGATCGCGCATTCGCCGGAGGTGAAGCGGCCCTCGGAGCGGCTGTCGCGGCCCGAATAGTCGAAGGTCTTGTCCTTCTGCAGGTCGACGAGGTTCTGCAGGTGCTTCACATGGAGCGGGGAGTTGAACTTCAGCTCGGTGTCGAAGCCGTCGAGGCCGTTGGCCTTCGTGCCCATGGGCACGTTGTGCCAGGCCGAGAACTGCTCGATCATGCCCCAGGTGATCCAGGCGCTGCTGAAGCCGCAGGTGCTGTGGCCGGCCGCCTTCAGCTTCTTGGCCGCGTCGAACACCTCAGGCCAGGTCTTCGGGATCTCGTTGACGCCGGCTTTCTTCAGCTCGTCCTTGTTGACCCACATGACCATGGAGGACGAGTTGAACGGGAAGGAGAGCATTTCGCCCTTGGCCGTGGAGTAGTAGCCGGTGATGGTGGGCAGGTAGGCCTGGGGATCGAACTTCTCGCCGGTCTCCTTCATCATCTCGTGCACAGGCTTGACCGCGCCCTTGGCGCCCATCATCGTGGCGGTGCCGACCTCGAAGACCTGCATGATGTGGGGCGCGTTGCCGGCCCGGAAGGCGGCGATGCCGGCGTTCATGGTGTCGGCGTAGTTGCCCTTGTAGCTCGGAACGACCTTGTAGTCCTTCTGGCTGGCGTTGAACTCGTCCGCAAGCTTGTTGATGATCTCGTTGTTGGCGCCCGTCATGGCGTGCCACCACTGAATTTCCGTCTGTGCAAGGGCAGACGTGCTCGCCGCGAGACCGAAGGCCAATGCGGCAAGGAAGGACCTGTTCATCATAACCCGTTTCTCCCATGTCATCCCGTCCGGGACGTTCTTGTCGTTCATCACATCGGCGCAAAAGCCGAGTGACAGTCTTATGACGAAACAATGACAATCATAGCCGGCTTCAAAATGGAAGCCCTTTCCTCCAAAAGGCTTAATGTCCAAGGGCGGGAACAGGCCCGAGCGCCACGTCGTTGACGCAGGATCCCAACGGAAGAATCCCATGCCACGCATCGTCACGGCTCTGTTTAAGGAACGCGCCCAGGCCCAGCAGGGCCTCCAGGCTCTCATGGCGGCAGGAATTGCCCAGACCCGGATCACCACCATCGGCCTCAACGAGGGGGGCCGGGACGTGTCCTCCATCTCGGGCTTTCGCACCCTGGACGTGCCGCACGAATCCCACGCCGCGCTCCAGTCCCTGGAGCTTCCGGAAGACGACCGGAGCCTTTTCCGGCAGGGACTGCAGCGGGGCTGTTTCCTGATTGCGGCGCGCGTCGACCGGGAGAGCCTCGACGAGGCCATCCGGGTCCTCGACATGTTCGAGCCCATGGATCTGGACCGGGAGAGCCGGGAATGGGCCGAAGGATCGGCCTCCCAGGGCGGTGGAGCGGATGTGGGCGGCCCGCTGGGCGCAGGCCTCACCGGCGGCACCTCCGGCAGCACCACCAATACGAGCAGCCTGCCCGGCATGGGCCTGATGGCGGAGGCGGCGGACGATCTCGGCTCCGCCGACCTGAGAACGGACGAAACCGCCCAGCCGGAACACGGCCTGAGCACGACCACGGGCACCGGAGCGCGCCGCGAGGACGCGCGCGCCGACCGGGAGGGCGTCAACGAGCTTGCCGGCTCCGGGCCGGCTCCGGTCCAGGCGGGCCTGATCGAGCGCCACATGCACCGGGGCGGCCGCGTCCGGGTGTTCGGGAGCGATTGAGCTTCCGGTCAGATGACGTTGCGCTCCAGGAGCGGGCGGTTGGCGAGAACGCGCTCGTAGCCCAGTTCCGAGAGGTCGAGGGTCTGGTAGCGGCCGTGGACGATCAGCTCCGCCAGCCCGCGCCCGACGGCGGGGGATTGCTGCAGGCCGTGCCCTGAAAACCCGTTGCACAGGTAGAAATTCCCGATCTCGCCGGCGGGGCCGATGATCGCATTGTGATCGAGCAGGCTCATGTCGTAGGGCCCGGCCCAGGCGCGGCCGGGCTTGATGGCCTCGAAGGCGGGCACCCGGTGGGCGAGCGAGGGCCAGACGAAATCTTCGAAGAACGAAAAGTCGACCTCCTGGGAGGCGGGATCCTCGTCGGACCAGTCCGGGTCCCTGTCCGCCTCGGGCGACGCGCCGCAGATGAAAGCGCCCTCCCCTTCCGGGCGCACATAGGCCCCGGACGTGTCGATGAGGAGGGGGCAGTTCTCCACCGGCTCGCGGCAGGAGAAGGTGAACACGTAGCGCCGCTTGGCCTGGACCGGAATGTCGAGCCCCGCCTTCGCGGCCAGAGCCCGGCCGCCGGACCCGGCGCAGTTGACGAGCGCCCCGCAGGCGATCCGCGTCCCGTCCCTGAGGCGCACGGCAGCGATCCGGTGGCCCTCCCGCTCGACCTCGGCCACCTCGCCCCGCACGTATTCCGCGCCCAGGGAGCGAGCCTTCCGGCGGAAGGCCTGGAGCAGCCCCCAGCCGTCGAACCAGCCCTCCCCCGACCGGCCCCAGGTGCCGGCCGCCAGGTCCTCCACGTTCAGCCAGGGGAAGCGGCTTTTCAGGCCCTCCGGCTCCATGAACAGGATGTCGGCCCCCTCGGCCGCCTGAAGGGCCTGGTTTTCGGCCAGGACCGCCGCCCCGGCCGGCGTGGCGCAATAGAGATAGCCCGCCTCCCTGAGCCCGATCTCGGGCCGCTCGCCGTCGACTTCGAGATGCTCGCCGATGCCGCGCAGGAACCGGATGCCATGGAGCGAGATGCGGATGTTCACCGCGGTGGAATATTGCTGGCGGATCGAGGCGGCGGACAGGGCCGAGGCGGAGAACTGGTAGGTGGGGTCCTTCTCGACGACGACCACCCGGCCCTTGAAGCCGGGATCGGCCAGGAGGTGGTAGGCCGTGGAGGAGCCCATGACGGCGCCGCCGGCGATCACCACGTCGGCGGTTTGTGAGGCTGGAGCGGTCATCGTTCGAATTTCGTTGAGAGGATGATGGAGGATTGGGTGCGCTCCACTCCTTCGAATGCGCCGATCTTGTCAATGGCGGCGTCGAGGGAGGGCACGTCCTCCGCCTCCACCACGGCCAGCAGATCGAAGACGCCTGCGACCGAATGGAGCGCGCGCAGCTCCGGCACCCGCCGGAGCGCCGTGACCACCGCGGCCGAGGCTTTCGGCGCCACCACGATGGTCACATGCGCCCGCACCACCCGGCGGCCGACCTCCTCGGCGAGCTTCACCGTATAGCCGACGATGACGCCCCGGCGCTCCAGGCTCTCGACCCGGGCCTGCACCGTGGTGCGCGACAGTTTGAGGCGGCGGGCGGCCTCCGCATGGCCGATGCGGGCGTTCTCGCGCAGCAGGGCAATCAAGGCGCGATCCGTGGCGTCGAGCATCGGTTTGACCAATCAGGGCGGCAGATCGCCGAAAACTACCCGGCTTTCCGTCAGCGTGTCTATGGCGTTCTGCATAGCTCTGCCATCTTTTAGGGTCTCCAACAGGGGACCGCCATGCATTCCATTCTCGTGATCGGCGCCGGCAAGATCGGCTCCACCATCGTCGACATGCTCCATGACACGGGCGATTACGCCGTGACCGTTGCGGACAGCTCCGCTGCGGCTCTGGAGGCGGTGGCCAAGGATGGCGTCAGGACGGTTCAGCTCGATTTCAGCGACGCGGTCGCGCTTCAGAATGCCCTGAAGGGCCATTACGCGGTCCTGAGCGCCGCGCCCTATCAC
>DATHAU010000426.1:0-1624 GCA_035296545.1 Microvirga sp. | reverse complement strand
AGCGGCGTGATCAGGATGCCGCCGGTCTCGGTCTGCCACCAGGTGTCGACGATGGGGCAGCGGCCGTCGCCCACCACCCGGTGGTACCATTCCCAGGCCTCCGGGTTGATCGGCTCGCCGACGCTTCCCAGCAGGCGCAGGGACTTGCGCGAGGCCTTCTTCACCGGGTCCTCGCCCGCCTGCATGAGGGACCGGATGGCGGTGGGCGCGGTGTAGAAGATGTTGACGTTGTGCTTGTCGATCACCTCCCAGAAGCGGGAGATCGACGGATAGGTGGGCACGCCCTCGAACATGAGGGTGGTGGCCCCGTTCGCCAGGGGCCCGTAGAGGATGTAGGAGTGGCCCGTCACCCAGCCCACGTCCGCCGTGCACCAGTAGATGTCGCCGTCGTGGTAGTCGAACACGTATTGGTGGGTCATCGACGCATAGACGAGATAGCCGCCGGTGGTGTGCAGCACCCCCTTGGGGGTGCCGGTGGAGCCGGAGGTGTAGAGGATGAACAGGGGGTCCTCCGCGTTCATCTCCTCGTAGGGGCAGTCGTCGGACACCTGGGCGGCGGCCTCGTCGTAATAGACGTCCCGGCCGGGCTCCATGTTGACGGGGGAGCCGGTGCGGCGCACCACGAGCACGTGGTCCACCACGCCCGCGCCGACGCGCTCGATGGCGGCGTCCACGTTCACCTTCAACGGAACCTTGCGCCCGCCGCGCAGGCCCTCGTCCGCGGTGACCACGAAGGCCGACTTGGCGTCCTGGATGCGGCTGGCGAGCGAATCCGGCGAGAAGCCGCCGAACACCACGGAATGGATCGCGCCGAGCCGCGCGCAGGCCAGCATGGCGTAGGCGGCCTCCGGGATCATGGGCATGTAGATCGTCACCCGGTCGCCCTTGGACACGCCGCGGTTGCGCATGATGTTGGCCATGCGGCCCACCTCGGCATGAAGCTCGCGGTAGGTGATCCGCTTCGACTCGCCCGGGTCGTCCCCCTCCCAGATGATCGCCACCTGGTCGCCCCGGGTGTGAAGGTGCCGGTCGACGCAGTTATAGGCCACGTTGGTGACCCCGTCCTCGAACCAGCGGATCGCCACGTTGTCGGGGCCGAAATTGGTGTTCTTGATCCGGGTCGGCTCCTGGAACCAGTGGATGCGCTTGGCCTCCTCGGCCCAGAACCGTTCCGGATCCTTGACGGAGGCCTCGTATTTCGCGCGATACCCGGCATCGTCCATGTAGGCGCGGTGGCTCCATTCGGACGGCACGTCGTAGATCTTCTCTTCCATGACGTTTCTCCCAGATCCTTTGTCGTGGCGTATTTAGAGCTAGGTTTACGGAAAGAGAGAGGGGTCGGGCAAGCGGGGCCGGGATCGGACTTTGGTCTTTGCTACTTTTGGGGGCTGGCGACGCGGGCAGGGAGGATCAGGGCGAGGAGCCGCGCACGTCCCGCGGGCGCCGGATTCCCATCCTGGAGGGCTGGTGCCCGCGACCGCTACGCTCCGGCCGGTCCTGCGGACCGGCGAGGGAAGGGGGCCGTCACCGCAGGCGTGACAGAGCTACAGCCCGCCCAGCCGGCAGACGATCGCCCATTCCTCGTCGGTCACCGGCTGCACCGACAGGCGGGAATTGTTGACCA
>DATHAU010000425.1:0-3916 GCA_035296545.1 Microvirga sp. | reverse complement strand
GCTCGGTTGAGCGGGGCAAGGGAGACCACAGATGGCCAAGCACGTTGCCGTTCTCTATGGCGGCTGGTCGGCGGAGCGGGAGGTGAGCCTGTCGTCGGGCCGGGCCTGCTGCAAGGCCCTGCAGGAGCAGGGCTACAAGGTGACCCCCATCGACGTGCAGCCGGACATCTCCACCGTGCTTCAGGCCACCGCCCCGGACGTGGTGTTCAACGCCCTTCACGGCCGGGTGGGCGAGGACGGCACGATCCAGGGCCTGCTCGAGATCCTGAGGATTCCCTACACCCATTCCGGCGTCCTCGCCTCCGCGCTCGCCATGCAGAAGGACCGGGCGAAGATCGTCCTAGCGGCGGCGGGCGTGCCCGTGCCGAAAGGTCAGGTCGTTAACCGAATCGACGCGGCGAGGGAGCATGTCCTGCCGGTCCCCTACGTGATCAAGCCGGTGAGCGAGGGCTCCTCGGTGGGCGTCATCATCGTGCGCGAGGAGCGCAGCCATCCGCCCCAGGAGCTGCTGCGGGAGGATTGGGCATACGGGGAAAAAGTCCTTGTGGAATCGTATGTTGCGGGCCGCGAGCTCACCTGCGCGGTCATGGGCGGCACGGCGCTCGGCGTCATCGACATCCAGCCTGCCACCGGGGTCTTCTACGATTATGACGCAAAGTACGTGAAGGGCGGGTCCATTCACGTCCTGCCGGCAGAAATTAAACCGAATATTTACCAAAAGGTCCAAGAGTTGTCGTTAACGGCGCATCAAGCGCTCGGCTGTCGGGGAATCAGCCGCGCCGATCTGCGGTACGACGACACTCCCGGGGGAACCGGGGAGCTCGTGGTTCTGGAGGTCAACACGCAACCCGGCATGACCGAGACGAGCTTGGTGCCAGAAATGGCAGCCCATGCGGGCTATACCTTTGGCGAGCTTGTGCAATGGATGGTGGAGGACGCTACCTGCAACCGATGACGGCCTACCCGGCCGGACTCGCCGTTGCGCGCGCCTCCTCCAGCGCCCGGAGGCAAGCCTCTTCCCGATTCTCCCGTCTCTTCGGCTCCCCGCAAGGGGTCCGGCCGCGGCGCTCCGCCGGCCTGCCCATCGAGCGCCGCGTTCCGCGGTTTCTCGGAACCGGCCTCGCCCTCGGCTTCTTCTCGGCCGTCGCCGGGCTCGGCCTCTGGCAGGGCGGCCATCTCGACGATTTCATCCGCCAGCACGGCGAGCCCCACCACGCGCTGGCGCGGGCCGTCGGCCTCAGCCTCGATCAGGTGACCCTGTCGGGCCTCTCGCAGATCCGCGAGAACGAGGTGCTTGCCGCCGCCGGCCTCGACGCCAAGCTCGCCCTGGCCTTCATCGACGTGAACCACGTGCGCGAGCGCCTGGAGCGCGTTCCGCTGATCAAGTCCGCCTCCGTCCGCAAGCTCTATCCCAACGAGCTGGTCATCGCGCTCACCGAGCGGGAGCCCCATGCCCTGTGGCAGTTCAACGGCGAGCTGTTCATCATCGCGGCGGACGGCACGGTGATCGACCTCATGGAGGACGAGCGCTTCGCGGGCCTGCCCCTGGTGGTGGGCGAGCGCGCCAACCTGCGCAACAAGGATTACCTGGCGCTGCTCGACGCCGCCGGGCCGCTGAAGGGCCGCATCCGCGCCGGCACCCTGGTGTCCGGACGGCGCTGGACGCTCAAGATGGATAACGGCATGGACGTGCGCCTGCCGGAGCTGGGAGCCGCCGATGCGCTGGCCCGGCTCGTGAGGCTCGAACGGGACCAAAAGATCCTGGAAAAGGACGTGCTGGCGATCGACCTGCGCATGCCCGACCGGGTCGTCGTTCGCCTGACGGAAGAAGCAGCCTCGGCCCGCGCCGAGGCGCTCAAAAAGAAACCAACGCGCGGCAAGGGGATCGATACATGAACGTGTCAGGTCATGGTTTGACGCCGCGCCTGAAGCCGCTGCCCGCGCGCAGGAGCGCCATCCTGTCGGTGCTCGACATCGGCACCAGCAAGGTCGTGTGCGTGGTCGCCGAGCTGAAGCCCGCCGACGAGGTGGATTCCCTGCGCAGCCGCACCCATGTGGCGCGCATCCTCGGCATCGGCCACCAGCGTTCCGCCGGCCTGAAGGGCGGCGTCATCGTCGATCTCGAGGCGGCGGGATCGGCGATCCGTCAGGCGGTGCACGCGGCCGAGCGGATGGCCAAGGTGGAGATCCGCTCGGTGATCGTGAACCTCACCGGCGGCCGCCTCTGCTCAGAGCATTTCGAGGCCCATGTGCCCGTGCGCGGCGCGGTGGGCGCGGGCGACGTCCATCGCGTCCTCGACGCGGCCTCGAGCTACGATCTGCGCCGGGGCCGGGCGGTGCTTCACGCCATTCCCACGGGCTTCTCCCTGGACGCGCAGAACCACATCGTCGATCCGGACGGCATGATGGGCGAGCGGCTCGGCGTGGACCTGCATGTGGTGACCTCCGAGACGGCGGCGGCGCGCAACCTGATGCTGGCCGTCGAACGCTGCCATCTCGGCGTCGAGGCCATGATCGCCACGCCCTACGCGGCGGGCCTTTCGGCCCTTGTGGACGACGAGGCGGATCTGGGCTGCGCGGTGGTCGACATGGGCGGCGGCACCACCAGCGTGGGCATCTTCTCCAACGGGCATCTGGTGCACACGGACGCCATTGCGGTGGGCGGCCACCATGTGACCATGGACATCGCCCGCGGCCTCACGACCCGGGTGTCCGCCGCCGAACGGCTCAAGACCCTCTACGGCTCCGCCATCGCGTCGAGCGCCGACGACCGGGACATGATCGCGGTGCCGCAGGTGGACGAGGACGAGCGCGACGTGGCCAATCATCTGCCGAAATCGCATCTCGTGCGCATCATCAAGCCGCGGGTCGAGGAGGTTCTCGAACTCGTGCGCGACCGGCTCAAGAGCGCAGGCTTCGCCTCCCAGGCCGGACGCCGGGTCGTTCTCACGGGCGGCGCAAGCCAGCTCGTCGGCCTGCCGGAAACCGCGCGCCGCATCCTGCAGGGACAGGTTCGCGTCGGGCGTCCCCTCGGCATCAAGGGCCTTCCCGAGGCCGCAAAGGGTCCCGCCTTTTCGGCGGTGGTCGGCCTCCTGGTTTATCCCCAGGTGGCGCATATCGAGTATTTCGAGCCGCGGTCGAGCGGCTTGTTCCAGAGTACGGGAACCGACGGCTACTTCTCGCGGGTGGGCCGGTGGATTCGCGAAAGTTTTTAAAAGAAGCGTAACGCGACGACGCGGCGGGTCATCGCGAGGAGTTCAAGTCAACAAGGGTGAGCGTCGGCCAAACGCTGTCATTAAGGCCAAAGAGGCATAGGTCATGGCAATTAATCTGCAAGCTCCGGACATCCGGGAACTCAAGCCCCATATCACGGTCTTCGGCGTCGGCGGCGCCGGCGGCAACGCCGTGAACAATATGATCGAGTCCGGTCTGGAGGGCGTCGAGTTCGTGGTGTCGAACACCGACGCGCAGGCGCTGGCGTCCTCCAAGGCCCCGCGCGTGATCCAGATGGGGATCCAGGTGACCGAAGGTCTCGGCGCCGGCTCCCAGCCGGAGGTCGGCCGGGCGGCCGCCGAGGAGGTGATCGACGAGATCCGCGATCAGCTCTCGGGCTCGCACATGGTGTTCATCACCGCCGGCATGGGCGGCGGCACCGGCACCGGCGCGGCGCCCGTGGTGGCCCGCGCGGCTCGCGAGCTCGGCATCCTGACCGTCGGCGTGGTCACGAAGCCGTTCCAGTTCGAGGGCGTGCGCCGGATGCGCCTGGCGGAATCCGGCATCGCCGAATTGCAGCAGGCGGTCGATACCCTCATCGTCATCCCGAACCAGAACCTGTTCCGCGTCGCCACCGAGAAGACGACCTTCGCGGACGCCTTCGCCATGGCCGACCAGGTGCTCTACTCGGGCGTCGCCTGCA
>DATHAU010000424.1:0-6226 GCA_035296545.1 Microvirga sp. | reverse complement strand
GGTGTGCCGGCGCGCCACCACGATCTTGTCCACCGCCCGCGCGCCGAGCCCCGGCACCCGCAGCAGCATCTCCCGCTCGGCCCGGTTCACGTCCACGGGAAACACATGCCGGTTCTTGAGCGCCCAGGCGAGCTTCGGGTCGATGTCGAGGTCGAGCATTCCCTGCTCGCCGCCGGAGGCGATCTCGTCCACGTTGAAGCCGTAATAGCGCAGCAGCCAATCGGCCTGGTACAGCCGGTTCTCGCGCAGGAGCGGCGGAGCCTTCAGGGGCAGGATGGCGCTCGCATCGGGAATGGGGCTGAAGGCCGAGTAATAGACCCGCCGCATGTCGTAATGGCCGTAGAGCTTGGCCGAGGTGCGCAGCACGTCCGCGTCCGTGGTGTCGTCGGCGCCCACGATCATCTGCGTGGTCTGGCCCGCGGGCGAGTAGTGGCGGCGCTCCTCCCGCGCCTCCTCGATGCGCTCGTGCATCTGCGCCATGGCGCCCTCGATGGAGGCGCCGTCCTTTTCCGGCGCGAGGCGCTCCAGGCTCTTTTCCGTGGGCAGTTCGAGGTTGATGGACAGCCGGTCGGCCCACAGGCCCGCCTCCTCGATGAGCCAGGGGCTCGCCTCGGGAATGGTCTTCAGGTGGATGTAGCCGCGAAAGCCGTGGTCGCGGCGCAGTTTCTTCGCCACCAGCAGCATCTGCTCCATGGTGTAGTCCGGGGAGCGGATGATGCCCGACGAGAGGAACAGGCCCTCGATGTAGTTGCGCTTGTAGAACTCCACCGTCAGCGTCACCACCTCGTCGACGGAAAACTTCGCCCGCTTCACGTTGGAGGAGCGCCGGTTCACGCAATAGGCGCAGTCGAACAGGCAGTAATTGGTGAGCAGGATCTTGAGCAGGGACACGCAGCGCCCGTCCGGCGTGTAGGCGTGGCAGATGCCGGCCCCCACCGTCGAGCCCAGGCCGTCCGGGTCCGCCTTGCGCTTGGGCGCGCCGGAGGAGGAGCAGGAGGCGTCGTATTTGGCCGCGTCCGCCAGGATGCGCAGCTTCTTGGCAAGCTTTTCGTCCATGGGTGTTCCGCAGGATTGTTCGTGTTTTGTTCTAGCATGGAGATGGGGTGGTGGCGAGGGTTTGGGAGAGGGCGGGAGGTCGCACGGGCGCGCCGGCAATCCGCGGCGGCCGAGGGCAGGGGAGGAGGACTCGGACCCTGGCCGCCGTGCGGCTCCAAAGGCCTTGGGAAGCCCGCCTGTCGAACTGAACGGAGGCCAACGGGTTGTTCACAAGCGGGGCTGTGTTTGTCGGGCCGTGTGTCCAGGGGCCGTGGCCCCGCAAGCACATGGCCCTCAAGTCAAAGGAGGATTTCAATGCGTCTGTCCCATCTCGGAGCCCTTGCGGCTCTTAGCCTGCTGCTCGCCTCTCCGGCCCTCGCCCAGACCGCGGCCCCAAGCGCTTCAACGCCCAGCACGGCGGCAAAGCCCCCGGCAGCCGCCGCTCCCGCCGCGACCTCGTCCCAGGGAGCCCTGATCGACATCAACACCGCCTCCAAGGACGATCTCGACAAGCTGCCGCAAATCGGATCCGCCCGGGCCGAGGCCATCATCAAGGGACGTCCCTATCGGGCCAAGAACGAACTGGTGGACAAGAAGATCATCCCGCAGAACGCTTACGACGCCATCAAGGACAGGGTGATCGCCCACCAGAAATCGTAAGCGGCCGCAACGGCGAGGGGCCTGCGGCCCCTCCTCGCGGGCCTGCCGGGGCAGGGAAGGACGCGCTCCTCCGAGCAGGCGCGGCTGTGAGCGCGCCGGTCCATTCTTCGCCCCCAGGGCCCAAGAACCGCTTGCTCCTGCGGCCAGCATCCCTAAACTCAGGCGCGCCTCCCTGCCGAGGGCTTAACCCAAGCAGCCTGCATGCTCCGCTCCCTTCTCGACGGCCTCTACCGCTTCGCCGGCTACCTCGCGGGCCTGTTCCTCATCGTGATCTTCCTGCTGATGATGGGGCTTTCCCTGGGGCGGGGCATCGGCGTCAACATCCCGGCCGGGGACGATTTCGCCGCCTGGTCCATGGCCGCCATGGCGTTCCTCGGGCTGGCCCATACGTTCAGATCGGGCGAGCTGATCAGGATCGGGCTCGTCCTGGAGCGCTGGCCCGTTCCCGTGCGGCGCGGGGTCGAAACCCTTTGTCTCCTGATCGGCGCCGCCGTGATCGGCTTCTTCGCCTGGCACGCCCTGCGCATGACCTATGACAGCTATCGGTTCAACGACATGGCGCAGGGCGTCCTCGCCGTGCCGCTCTGGATTCCCCAGCTCGGGTATTCGGTGGGGCTGACGATCCTCGCCGCCGCCTTCGCGGACGAGCTGATCCATGTGCTGCGGGGCCATGTTCCGCGCTACGAGAAGCCGCCTCCGGCCACCCCGGAGGAAATCGTCGATCGCGCCGCCGAGAGCGGGCTCTAGGCCATGTTCGCGGATCTCGGGCTCGTCACCACCGCGGTCATCCTTTTCGGGCTGCTGGCTCTTCTGCTGGCGCTCGGGGTCTGGATCGGCATCGCGCTGATCATCGTGGGCTTCGCGGCCATCGTCATGGTCACGTCCGTGCCGGTCGGCTCGGTTCTGGCCACCACCGTGTGGGCGAGTTCCGCCTCCTGGTCCCTCGCGGCCTTGCCGCTGTTCATCTGGATGGGCGAGATCCTGTTCCGGACGCGCCTGTCCGAACAGATGTTCTTGGGATTGGCCCCCTGGCTCAACTGGCTCCCCGGCCGCCTGCTGCATGTGAACGTGGTGGGCTGCGGCATCTTCGCGGCGGTCTCGGGCTCCTCCGCCGCCACCTGCGCCACCATCGGCAAGATCGCCCTGCCCGAATTGAAGAAGCGCGGCTACGACGAACAGATGAGCCTGGGGAGCCTGGCCGGCTCCGGCACCCTCGGCCTGCTCATCCCGCCCTCCATTCCCATGGTGGTCTACGCCATCGCGGCGAATGTCTCGGTCATTCAGGTCTTCCTGGCCGGCTTCCTGCCGGGGCTTCTCGTGATGGGGCTCTACTCGGGCTACATCCTGGTCTGGTCGCTTCTCAACCCCCGGAGGTCGCCGCCCCCCGAACCGCGCACGAGCCTGTGGTTCAAGCTGCGGCAATCGGCAAAGCTGTTCCCGGTCCTCCTTCTCATCGCCCTGATCTTCTCGGCCCTGATCCTGGGCTGGGCCACGGCGACGGAATGCGCCGCCTGGGGCGTGACCGGCGCCCTGGCGCTGGCCGCGTGGTCGCGCACGCTCACCTGGAACACGTTCATCCAGAGCGTGCTGAGCGCGACGCGCCTCACGGTCACGATCATGCTGATCCTCGGCGGCGCGGCCTTCACCACCGCCGCCATGGCCTATACGGGCATTCCGGCGGCGCTCGCCGCCTGGGTCGAGGCGCTGCATCTCTCGCCCTACGTGCTGATTGCGGCGCTCACCGTCATGTACATCATCCTGGGCTGCCTCATCGACGGCATCTCGATGATCGTGCTGACCACCGTCGTGGTGCTGCCCATGGTGAAGCAGGCAGGCTTCGATCTGATCTGGTTCGGGGTCTTCCTCATCATCCTGGTCGAGATGGCGCAGATCACGCCGCCGGTCGGCTTCAATCTCTTCGTTCTGCAGAACATGAGCGGACGGGACAGTTTCTCCGTGGCGACGGCGGCGCTGCCCTTCTTCTTTCTGCTCGTGGCGGCGGTTGCCATCATCACGGCTTTTCCGGACATTGCGCTTTTCCTGCCGAGACTCGCCTTTCCGGAGTAGGATTCATCATCACCAGAGGGAGAAGAAACGATGAAACCGATGACACGCCTGTCCTTGAGCCTCGCCGGCGCGCTGCTGTTGAGCGCGCCCGCCCTGGCGCAGACCAAGTGGAACCTGCCGGCGGCCTATCCGGCCGACAATTTCCACAGCGAGAACCTGAACGCCTTTTCCAAGGAGGTGTCGGACGCCACCGGCGGCAAGCTTCAGATCACGGTTCACGCCAACGCGTCCCTGTTCAAGGCGCCCGAGATCAAGCGCGCGGTCCAGACCGGCCAGGCCCAGGCCGGCGAGGTGCTGATGTCCCTGCACGAGAACGAGGACCCGGTCTACGGCCTCGACGTGGTGCCGTTCCTGGCCACCTCCTTCGACCAGTCGAAGAAGCTGTGGGACGTGCAGCGGCCCGCGGTGGAGAAGAAGCTCGCCGGCCAGGGCCTGATGCTGCTGTTTGCGGTGCCGTGGCCGCCCCAGGGCATCTTCGCCAAGAAGGACATCAACACCGTCGAGGACCTGAAGGGCGTGAAGTGGCGCGCCTACAACGTGGGCACCTCGCGCATCGCCGAGATCGTCGGCGCGCAGCCGGTGACCGTGCAGGCGGCCGAACTGCCGCAGGCGCTGGCCACCGGCGTGGTCACCACCTTCATGACCTCCGGGGCCACCGGCTACGACGCCAAGGTGTGGGAGTCCCTGTCCCACTTCTACGACACCCAGGCCTGGATCCCGAAGAACATGACCTTCGTCAACAAGGCCGCCTTCGACGCCCTCGACAAGCCGACGCAGGAAGCGATCCTGAAGGCCGCCAGGAGCGCCGAGCAGCGCGGCTGGCAGCTGGCTCAGGAAAAGACCAAGTGGTACACGGACCAGATCGCCTCGAAAGGCATGAAGGTTCTGCCCCCGGGCGCCGAGCTGAAGTCGGGCCTGCAGAAGGTGGGCGAGCAGCTGACGCAGGATTGGCTCAAGAAAGCCGGCTCCGACGGCCAGGCCATCGTGGACGCCTACAAGAAGGCGGGGACGTAGGAAGCGGAACCGCCGACCGCCGCCATTCCCCTCCCCCTTGCGGGGAGGGGTGGGGGTGGTAAGGTGGGGTGAGGATCACGCGCTGTAGCGGCCTTCCGGCTTATCTCCCGACAGGCAGGGCTTTGACATTCCGACTCCCACCCCCGATCCCTCCCCGCAAGGGGGAGGGAACCGGCGTCTTCGGATGACGGGAGGGCGAAGGCTCAGGCCAGGGTGAAATCCATGGTGATTTCGGCGTTGAGCACCTTCGAAACCGGGCAGTTCTTCTCGGCGGCGCGGGCGGCCTCCTCGAACTTGGCCCGGTCGATGCCCGGCACGTTGGCCCTGAGGGTGAGCGCCGACTTCGTGATCGTGAAGCCCGCGCCCTGCTGCTCCAGGGAGACCACCGCCTCCGTGGCGAGTTCGGTGGGCGTGAAGCCCGCCCCCTGGAGCTGGAAGGCCAGAGCCATGGTGAAGCAGCCCGCATGAGCGGCGGCGATCAGCTCTTCCGGGTTGGTGCCGGGCTCGTTCTCGAAGCGGGTCTTGAAGGAATAGGGCGTCGAGGACAGGACGCCGGAATCGGACGTGAGATGGCCCGTGCCCTCCTTGCCGGTTCCCTGCCAGACGGCTCTTGCCTTGCGGTTCATGATGGTCTCCTTGCCAGAACACCAGCCACATCTAGAGCATCGTGCCGGGTCTGACGACCCGCTGCGCAGAAACGGCCCGGTTCTGCGCCGGAACAACAAACCTTGATCGGCTTCCAGATTCGCCGGCATCACCAGGATTTCCCATGTCCCCTACTTCCCCTGAAACCGTTCCGGCGCTCGAAACGGAGCGCCTGACCCTGCGTGGGCACCGGGCGGAGGATTTTGTCGATTGCACGAGCCTCTGGACCGATCCCGAGGTGACCCGCTTCATCGGCGGCAAGCCGTCGACCCGGGAGGAGGTGTGGGCGCGGCTCCTGCGCTACGCCGGCCACTGGGCGCTGCTGGGCTTCGGCTATTGGGTCGTCGCCGAGAAGGCGACGGGGCGCTTCGTCGGCGAGGTCGGGTTCGCGGATTTCAAGCGCCAGATCGAGCCCTCCCTGGACGGGGTGCCGGAAATCGGCTGGGTGATGGCGCCCCGCTGCCACGGCCGGGGCTTTGCCACGGAGGCCGTTCGCGCCGCCCTCGCCTGGGGCGACGGGCATTTCGGACCGATCCGCACCGCCTGCATCATCGCGCCCGAGAACGGGCCTTCGATTCGCGTGGCTGAAAGATGCGGCTACCGGGAATTCCGACACACCACCTACAAGGACCAGCCGACGATCATGTTCGTGCGGGAGGCTTCTTAAGCCTCCCCGTCCTCCCGCTCCCCGTCGACGACGGCGCGCGCCACGTCGAATCGGAAGCCCGCACGGGCCAGCGCCGCCAGGTCCTTGTCCCGGTAGGGCGCGCGCTCCCCGGCCCGGTAGGGGCCGAGCCTGCGGCGG
>DATHAU010000423.1:0-5797 GCA_035296545.1 Microvirga sp. | reverse complement strand
GGCGGGCGCGATTTCACCTGGGTCATGTAGCGGATCTTGATGCGCCGGCCCGACACCGCGGGCGGCGGGTTGGCCCCGGTGGCTTCGCCGAGCCACTGGTTGAGCTTGGCGGTGGAGATGCGCCGGTTCCAGGTCTCGTAGACCCCGAGGATGGCCTTCATGAGCGGATCGATGCCGCTGCCCGCCAGACCCGACAGGGGCACCACCGGCGCGCCCCTCACCTGGGGCAGCAGGCGGGTGGCCTTCTCCTTGAGGTCCTTCAGGAGCCCGGGCTGGTCCGCCACCAGATCCCACTTGTTGACGCCGATCACGAGGGCGCGGCCCTCCTGCTCCACCAGGTCGACGATGGACAGGTCCTGCTTCTCGAACGGGATGGTGGCGTCGAGCAGGATCACCACCACCTCGGCGAAGCGCACCGCCCGGAGGGCGTCGGCGACGGAGAGCTTCTCCAGCTTGTCCTCGACCCGGGCGCGCTTGCGCAGGCCCGCCGTGTCGAAGAGCTTGATGGGGCGGCCGCGCCATTGCCAGTCGATGGAGATGGAATCGCGGGTGATCCCGGCCTCGGGGCCGGTGAGCAGGCGATCCTCGCCCACCATGCGGTTGATGAGGGTGGACTTGCCCGCGTTGGGCCGCCCGACGATGGCCACCTGCAGGGGCTTGTTGGGGTCTTCCTCCTCCTCGCCTTCCTCGTCCTCCGTGGGGTTGGGGAAGTAGGGCATCAGCGCCTCGAAGAGGTCGGCCAGGCCCTCGCCATGCTCCGCCGAGAGGGGAACCGGGTCCCCGAGCCCGAGGGAGAAGGCGTCGTAGGCCCCGGCCATGCCGGCCCCGCCTTCCGCCTTGTTGGCCACCAGGATGACGGGCCTGCCGGAGCGGCGCACCATCTCGGCGAAGGGCCGGTCGGCCGGAAGGATGCCCACCCGGGCGTCGATGAGGAAGAGGATCACGTCGGCGTCCTCGATGGCGGCCTCCGTCTGGGCACGCATGCGGCCCAGCAGGGATTCCTCCGTGGCCTCTTCGAGGCCCGCCGTGTCGATGATGCGGAATTCCAGGTCGCCGAGGCGCGCCTCGCCTTCGCGCCGGTCGCGGGTCACGCCCGGGCGGTCGTCCACCAGGGCGAGCTTCTTGCCCACCAGCCGGTTGAACAGGGTCGATTTGCCGACATTCGGCCGTCCGACGATGGCGACGGTAGGCGTCATGTCCTGTGCCCGCCTCTACTGGGTGACCTGAACCGGACCGCCCGCCACGAGCGCAGTGTAGATCGCAAGCCGCTGCCTCAGGGCGGGAGGCGTTTCGCGATCCGCCGCGATCTGGTCGAACCAGCGCCCGGCATAATCCATATCGCCTGCCTTAAGGCCGGAAAGGCCCAAGAGTTCCCGGGCGGAGTGGCGCCAGGCGTTGCCCGGCTCGGCCATGGGCTCCAGGGCGGGGCGGATCTTCGCCGGATCGCCGCCGTCGAGCCGCAGCCACGCGGCGCGAAGCCGGGCGAGGTCCCGCCAGAGCGGGCTCAAGCTCCCGTCGTTCGACAGGGCGTCGTAGGCCGATGCGCCGTCCTCGGGGCTCTGCTGGCCCCGTTCGGCGGCCAGCCGGAACCGGGCGAGCAGGCCGTAGCCGGTGCCGTCTTCCCGGGCGAGGGCCTGGAGAGCCGCCTCGGCCTCGTCGCCCTTGTCCTGGCGGGACAGGCTCAGGGCCTCCTCGTAGCGGCCGGCGGCCGCCTGGGAGCGGGTTTCCTGCGCGTGCTCCCAGTAGCGCCAGCCTCCCACGGACGCCACGACAAGGAAGGCCGCGCCGATGATGACGCCGTTGTAGCGCGTCCAGATCTGGGCGATCCGGTCGCGGCGGTATTCCTCGTCAACCTCGCGGATGAACTCGTCGTTGGGAGCCATACTCGTTCCGCGGCCCTGGGGGCCGCCTCCTTCATCGAATGGGGTCGCCTAGCACAGGCCCCCGTCGAAGGCGAGAGGCTGAACGCGTCGCAGGCTTCATGATCGTGCGGCCCTCATAGGCGCGGATCGGGCGGCCGTAAGAGCCCGACCGGCCCCTCCGGGCGGAATCCGCGCCGCCCACGGGGCTCTCAGGCCCGCATGGGCAGGACGTTCACCCCGATCAGGAGCGGGTGCAGCCAGAAGACGAAGGCCAGATAGGCCGCCGTCCCGATGGCGACCGCCAGGGCGTCGTTGCGAAACCCGGCGGGCGGGGCCGCCGGTCCCCCGTGCTGGGCCGCCACGTCCCGGCGCTTGACGCTGATGCGGGCCGCCACCGCCCAGGCCAGGATGGAGCCGAAGAGCAGGATCGATCCCAGGTCTCCGTTGGCGATGAGGTGGGCGACCGCCCAGACCTTCACGCCCGCCAGCATGGGATGCTTCAAGGTTCCCTTGATGCGCCCCGGCAGATAGGCGGCGACGAAGAACACGAAGGCGAACCAGACCAGCAGCAGCGACAGGTGACGGGTCCAGACCGGCGGGTCCCAGACCGGGATGTAGCCCGCCGCCCGGTACTGCCCGTAGCCGATGGAAATCAGCACGATCCCGGCGAGCGACGCCAGGGAATAGAGGCCCTTGTAGGGCCCCTCGCCAATCCTTCCGACCAGGGAGGCCCGCCAGCCGCGCGCCATGCTGAAGGCATGGGTGCCGAGAAAGACGATCAGGCCAATCACAAGCAGCGTCACGATCACCTCTCAAGGGACAGGAAGGCTGGCGGGCACGGCCGCGCAGCGGCTAGGAAGTGGACCATCGGCAGGGCGGCCGCAAGCTTCAATCCGCCCGGAAAGGCTTTGCCTGCCTCAACTTTCAACAGGACGGCACCTTGCGACCCAATATTTTAATCGCTACTGACCCGAGCCATTGATTTAGCCCAATGCAGTACTAGCGGACCGGCCTCAAGTCAGCTAGCTAGGCCGCAACATCTCACAATAAGCTCAGGGGGAAGACCAGTGGAAGCGCTTCTTCGGCTATCCCGCACCATCGACTGGCTCAACGAGCGGGTCGGCAAGACTGCGGCCTGGGCCATCGTGGTGGCCATTCTGGTGTCCGCGGTCAACGCCATCATCCGGCGCGTCTTCGGCGTTTCGTCCAACGGCTGGCTCGAGCTGCAATGGTACCTGTTCGGGGCCGTGTTCATGCTCTGCGCCGCATGGACCCTGAGGGTGAACGAGCATATCCGCATCGACATCATTTCCAGCAGGCTCTCCAAGCGGGGACGCGACCGGGTCGACCTGATCGGCCATCTGTTCTTCCTGTTCCCCTTCGTGGCCCTGATGCTCTGGCTGTCGGTTCCGTATTTCCGGAACTCCTACATGTCCGGCGAGGTCTCGTCCAATGCGGGCGGGCTGCTGATCTGGCCGGCCAAGGGCCTGATCCTTCTGGGCTTCCTTTCGCTGGCCTTCCAGTGGCTGAGCGAACTCATCAAGCGCATCGCCATCATGAGGGGAGAACTGGTGGACGAGCACGATCACGCCGGCCATCACAGCGCCGAGGCCGAGGCCGAGCGGCTGATCGCCGAGCTGGCCGACGCCGCCGCCACCAAGGGCGGCGAGCCTCCGGGCGACGGCATCCGCTGATCTCCTCGCGCCGATCTGACCTTTCGGAGACTTTTCGTCCATGGCCGCTTTCATTGCCCAGAACCTCGCGCCGATCATGTTCGTGGCGCTCGTGGTGTTCCTTCTCCTCGGCTACCCGGTGGCCTTCTCGCTCGCGGCCAACGGCCTGCTGTTCTTCTTCATCGCGGTGGAGCTCGCGCCCTATGCGCCGGCGAACATCAACCTGTCCTGGTCCCTGCTCCAGGCGCTGCCGGAGCGCATCTACGGCACCATGTCCAACGAAGTGCTGCTCGCCATCCCGTTCTTCACCTTCATGGGCTACATCCTCGAGCGCTCCGGCATGGCGGAGGACCTGCTCGACACCATCGGGCAGCTCTTCGGCCCCGTGCGCGGCGGCCTCGCCTATGCGGTGATCTTCGTGGGGGCGCTGCTCGCCGCCACCACGGGCGTGGTCGCCGCCTCGGTGATCTCCATGGGGCTCATCTCCCTGCCGATCATGCTGCGCTACGGCTACGACCGCCGCCTCGCCTCGGGCGTGATCGCGGCTTCCGGCACGCTCGCCCAGATCATCCCGCCGTCCCTGGTGCTCATCGTCATGGCGGACCAGCTCGGCGTGTCTGTGGGCGACATGTACGAGGGCGCGTTCCTGCCCGGCATGATCCTTTCGGGCCTCTATGCCGGCTACGTGCTGCTGGCCTCCCTCATTGATCCCAAATCGGCCCCGGGCCTGCCCCTGGAAGCCGTCGGCTACCGGGAGCCCAACGGCTCGCGGGGCGTGTGGCAGCTCGGCATCCTGGTCGTCTTCTCCGGTCTCGTCGGCTACTACGTCCTGACGCAGACCAACACCAAGGCCGGCGCGGACTTCGTGATCCTGACCATCTGCGTCGGAACGGTCGTGGCCCTCATCTGCGCCCTCATGAACAAGATGCTCGGTGCCAGGCGCATCGTGATTTCCGCCGTGCTGACCGCCGCCCTGATCGGCCTCTACGTGGTCCTGCAGCAGCAGGGCCGGGAGAACCTTGCGCTCACCCTGGAAATGGCCATCGCCGGCGCGGCCTACGCCCTGGTGGTGGGCATCGTCGAGCGGTTCTCCGGGCTTCGCCTCATGTCGAACATGGCCCAGCAGGTCACCTTCGTGATGGTGCCCCCGCTCCTGCTCATCTTCCTCGTGCTCGGCACCATCTTCATCGGCCTCGCCACCCCGACCGAGGGCGGCGCCATGGGGGCGCTGGGCTCGGTCATCCTGGCGGCGGTCAAGCGCAGGCTCGACAACAACCCCAACCGCTTCAACTTCACCATCGTGCGTCAGGCCACGGAGGCGACGGCGAAGCTCTCCGCCTTCGTGCTGTTCATCCTCATCGGCGCCCGCGTGTTCTCGCTCACCTTCTACGGGGTGAACGGGCACATCTGGGTGGAGCACCTGCTGACCTCGCTTCCGGGCGGACAGGTGGGCTTCCTGATCGTCGTCAACATCATGGTGTTCCTGCTGGCGTTCTTCCTCGACTTCTTCGAGCTGGCCTTCATCGTGGTGCCGCTGCTCGGGCCCGCCGCGGAGAAGCTCGGGATCGACCTGATCTGGTTCGGCGTCATGCTGGGCGTGAACATGCAGACCTCGTTCATGCACCCGCCCTTCGGCTTCGCCCTGTTCTTCCTGCGCTCGGTCGCGCCGAAGACCCCCTATGTGGACCGCCTGACCGGCAAGCGCATGGAGCCGGTGACCACGGGGCAGATCTACTGGGGCGCCATTCCGTTCGTGGTGATCCAGTGCATCATGGTGGCCATCGTGATCACCTTCCCGGGGATCGTGACCCACTATAAGGGCAGCGGCCCCGTGGCCGATCCGGCCGCCGTGCAGAAGACCCTGGACGACCTGCTCATGCCCCCCAGCCCCGGCACCCCCGGCGGCGACCTCCCGGGCCTGAACTTCAACGAGCCGCCGAAGATTCAGTGATCGGGACCGGCGCGTGCGAAAAAGGGCAGGCCCAAAGGCCTGCCCTATTCATTTGCTGCATCCTCCTTCTGCCGCCGCCTTGTCGGAAGCTGCCTTACAGGATATATTCCTGGATATATGCGGGAGACCCTCGTGAGCAGCTCACAGAAACGCGCCATCCGGAATTACCGGTCGCGTCTGGCCGAACGCGGCTTGGCGCGCTTCGAGGTGCTCGGCCTCGACGCCGACCGCGACCTCATCCGCTCCCTGGCGCGCCGTCTGGCGGAGGACGGGCCGGAAGCATCGCGGCTCCGCGCCGCCGTGAGCCAGTC
>DATHAU010000422.1:0-8295 GCA_035296545.1 Microvirga sp. | reverse complement strand
CCCCTCGGGACTGTCGAGAAGGGCGGAGAAGACCGGGTCCGCATCGAAGCGCGGAAAGCAGCTCCAGACGATCTGCGCGCGCCGGTCCACGAGGGCTGCGATCATGCAATTGCCGATCACGGCAAGGTCGAGGGAACTCATCGCTTCATCATCCTGTCGAAAGGGGGAGAGCCTTCCGAAGCCCATTCGGAAAGGCAATGCCGCAGGGCGGCGGGGGTTGCGAGCCGCAATCGCGCGATGGTCCTGCCTTCGCCGATGCGGATGGACAGGCCGTCATGGGCGTTCACGGTCTTGAAGCCGTTCTCGTCGGTCCGGTCGTCGCCCGCGAAGATCGGCCGGCGGCCCTCATAGGGGGCCTGCTGGAGGAATCGCTCGATCACCTTGCCCTTGCCGGCCGTGACCGGAAGGATCTCGGCCACCGCCTTGCCGTGCTGGAGGTGGTAATGGCCCGTCAGCGCCCGGATGCCCGCCCGGGCGAGGTCCAGGGCGAAGTCCTCCTCTTGGGGCGCGAGCCGCCAGTGGATCGCCACGGAACAGCCCTTGTCCTCGATGAGGATTCCGGGCTTCGGGGCGACGGCCTTGCTCAGGCGCTCCACCAGCACCCGCAGGCGGGGATGGTCGTCCGGATCGCACAGGACGAGTCGGCCGCCGATGCGGTGCTCCAGGCCGTGAAGGCCCGCGATGTCGAAGCGATGCGGCCCGAGGTGACGGTCGAGGAACGCGATCGGACGGCCGCTGACGATGGCGAGGGCACCGTCGAGGCGCTCCCGCAGCCGCAGCAGCACCTCCGGCAGGGCCGGATCGACCACCACCGCGTCGGGGCGTTCGACGATGTCGACGAGCGTGCCATCGAAGTCGAGGAACAGCGCGTCTCTCATGCTCGCCTTCCCGTTCGAGGATGGTCCTGAGGCGGTCTCCCGCCGGCGCCCCGAAGGTCCGTCTTCGGCCGGGAGGGCGGCATCCTGTTTATGGGCCTGCGGGGCGCTGTGTCCAGGGCCGGGGCCGCCCGGATGGAGCTTGCTCCCAGGACATTGGCCCCGGAACGAAAAAATCCGCGGCTGGCCCGGAGGCCCGCCGCGGATCGCCGGATCGCTCCGGAAAGGGCTCAGTGCTCGCGGAAGGCGCGGGTCATCTGCTCCTGCATGGGCTTGAAGAAATACTCGAAGGGCGTGCGCTCGTTCACCTGCACGAACACCTCCGCCTGCATGCCGGCGATGAGCTTGAGCTGGCCGAGGCGCTTGATCTGCTCGGGGGGAAGCCCGACGCGGATCGTGTAGAACGGGGTTCCGGTCTGCTGATCCCGCGAGATGTCGGCCGAGATCCGGGTGACCGAGCCGTGCAGCTCGGGGGTCGTGCGCTGGTTCGAGGCATGAACCCGCACGGTGGCCGCCTGCCCGATGGCGATCTGGTCGATCTCGTTGGGAAGAACCCGGGCTTCGAGGTCGAGGGATTCGTTGATCGGCACGATGTACATGACCGGCTCCGCGGGGGAGATCACGCCGCCCACCGTATGCACGGCGAGCTGATGCACGTAGCCGGGGCTCGGCGCGCGGATGTCCACGCGCTTGAGCTGATCCTCCGCCGCCACCCGGCGCTCGGTGTACTCCGCCACCTTGCCCTGGATGTCGCGCAGCTCCTGCATGGCTTCGGCGCGCATCTGCTCGTCGATCTGGATGATCTGGAACGAGGTCTCGGCGATGCGGCTTTCCGCCTGGGCCACCGCCGCGATGAGCTGGCCGCGCTGGCCTTCGATGCTGGCCGCGTCGCGCTCGAGGGCGTTGAGGCGCGGGAGCTGCACCAGGTTCTTCTGGTAGAGCTCGCGCACGCCCTTCAGCTCCTCGACGATGAGCGCCGCTTCGCGGGCCTTGGCGTCCTGCTGGGCCTTGAGGCCGGAGATCTCGTCCCGGGACTGGGCGATGCGCTTCTTGAGCTGGTCCTTCTGGGCCTCGCGGGCCGCGCGGCGCGCCTCGAACAGGGTGCGCTCGGAGTTCACGATCTTCTGGATGGCCGGCTCGTCGAGGCGATGGGCGAATTCCGGCGGCAGCTTGATGTCGGAGGCCCCGTCGCGCTCGGCTTCCAGGCGGACCTGGCGTCCGAGATACTCGTCGAGCTGCTTCGACACCACCTGAAGGTTGGCGCGGGTCAGGGTCTCGTCCAGGCGGACCAGGAGGTCGCCGGCCTGAACCCGGTCGCCGTCGCGCACCTTCAGCTCGCCCACGATGCCGCCCGTGGCGTGCTGCACCTTCTTGATGCTGGTGTCGACCACGAACTGGCCGCCGGCGATGACCGCGCCCGACAGGGTCGTGGTTCCGGCCCAGAGGCCGATCGTGCCGCCGAACAGGGCGATCATGGCCATGCCGGCGATGCTCGACCGCCGCAGGGCCTTCTGGTGGACGGAGGGTTTCGGGTTCGGATTCTGAAGAGCTAACATTTAACCAACCTCGCGCAGGCCTTGAGCCTGTCCGGCCACCTGAGGCTGACGCACCGGAGCCGGCGCGGCATTGCGTTTCATGACGGACTGCAGCACCTCGTCCCGCGGCCCTATGGCCTTGATCCGGCCTTCTTCCATGATGGCGACCTGATCGACCTGGCCGAGGGCGGCCGGGCGGTGGGTGATGACGATGACGATGCCGCCGCGCTTGCGCACCGACAGGATCGCCTGGTTCAGGGCCTCGTCGCCGGCGCCGTCGAGGCTGGCGTTGGGCTCGTCGAGAACCACCAGGAAGGGATCCCCGTAGAGCGCCCGGGCCAGGGCGACGCGCTGGCGCTGGCCGCCCGACAGGGAGGCTCCGCTCTCGCCGATCCGGGTGTCGTAGCCGTCGGCGAAATTGAGGATGAGCTCATGGGCTCCGGCGGTCTTGGCGGCGGCGATGACGTCCTCCGCCTTGGCGTTCGGCTGGAAGCGGGAGATGTTCTCGGCGATGGTGCCCTCGAACAGCTCCACGTCCTGCGGCAGGTAGCCCACGTGGCGGCCCAGCGCGTCCGGCTCCCATTGGTCGAGGGCCGCCCCGTCGAGGCGGATCTCGCCGCGCATGGTGGACCAGACGCCCACGAGGGTGCGCGCCAGGGTCGATTTGCCCGAGGCGCTGGGGCCGATGAGGCCGAGCCCCTGGCCGGCCTGAAGCTGCAGGGTGGCGGCCTGGACGATGGGCAGCTGCGTGCCCGGAGCGCCCGCATAGACCTCCTCCACCGACAGGCGAGCCTTCGGGGCCGGCAGCGGCATGCGCTGGCCTTGAGCCGGCACGAGGGACATGATGTGCTGGAGGCGGCGGTAGGCCTGGCGGGAGGCGGTGAAGCCCTTCCAGTGGGCGACCGCGATCTCGATGGGGGCGAGCGCCCGGGACATCATGATCGAGGCCGCGATCATCAGGCCGCCGGACATTTCCCCGTGGACGACGAAATAGGCGCCCAGGCCCAGGACGGCCGATTGCAGCACCATGCGGAAGACCTTGGCGAAGGCGCTGATCCCGGAGGTGGACTCGCTCGCCCGCAGGCCGTCGTTCACGTGGCGGACATGCACCTCGTTGTAGCGGCCGGCCAGGAAGTCGCGCATGCCGAGCGCCCGGATGGCCTCCGCGTTGCGCCGGCTGCTCTCCGCCATGGCGTGGCGCTCGGCGCTGCTCTTGGTCATCTCGTAGGAGGGAGCCTTGCTCTTGGCGTCCGTGTAGATGGTCAGGGCGACGATGAACACGCCGCCCGCCACCGACAGGACGCCGATCCAGGGATGGATCAGGAAGCAGCCGATGAGGAAGATCGGCATGAAGGGCATGTCGAACAGGGCCGTGGGGCCGAGGCTCGACAGGAAGCTGCGGATCGTGTCGAGATCCCGGATCGGCTGCATGCTCTCCGCCTGCTTGGCGCCCTTGAGGGGCATGGTGGAGACGAGATCGAACACCCGGGTGGAGAGCTGCTCGTCGAAGCGGGCGCCGATGCGCGCCAGCATCTTGCCGCGCAGCATGTCGAGGCCGCCCGAGAGGGCGTAGGCCGCCAGCGTGATCAACGAGAGGCCGATCAGGGTGGGGATGCTGCGGCTCGACAGCACCCGGTCGTAGACCTGAAGCATGTAGAGCGAGCCGGTGAGGGCCAGGACGTTGACCACCGCCGAAAACACCGCCACGCCCGTGAATGAGGGAAAGCAGGATTTCAGAGCGTCATGGACCTCTGTGCTGTCTTCCCGATGCCTCGAAGCCTGCTTCATGTTCTTTTTCCATTGGCGGACCCAGTACCCCCGGCGCCGCGGTCTAAAGTGCAGTGACACCTTGCTAGAACATTATCCTAGCATGATGCTCGCCGTCCCGCGACGGCTAAGATGTCGGGCCAGGAATCCGTGCAACGCCTTGTGGAGGCTGCGAATCAGCCCCTGCTCTTCGTCGGCATACACGGAATTGTGAGGAAGGCCCCCTTGCTGGCGGTTTACCTTACGCCATGCGTTTGTAATCATATACCACGTTACTATGTCAACGACAACTGATGGCAAATTTACGGCGTCGTTTATTTCCCTGATCTGCCAAGGTCACGAACGTGATGCGGTTACGCGCCCGTAACGCTTTGGTAAAGTTTTGTGGTTAATCGGATGTGACCTGCAATTGGGGTTGCATCATGGCTTCCAGAAAAAATCCGAAGAATCCACCTGAAGCCCACGGCCGGGCGGCCGAAGCGCCCGCGGCTCCGGGAAAAGAATTGCCTGCGGCTCCGGGAAAGGAAGCGGCTCCGCCGAGCGCGGCCGATGCCGCAAAGATCGATCCGGCGGCCAGCGCCGCCCTGGCGGAGGCGGTCAAGAGCGCCAGGCAGGACCTGCCCTCCGCAAGGGCCGCTAAAGGGGAGATCGTCCCCGGGGCGGCGAAAAGCCCCAGTTCGCGCGCCTTCGGCTCCTCCCTGGCGGCTCAGGCGCTCATGGGGCTGGCCCTGATCGGAGCCGGCTGGGGCGCGTCCTATGTGGGAACCCTCGGCAACCGGGAGGCCATCGCGCGCGTCGAGGCGGAAACCGCCCGCTCCCAGGAGATCCTGGCCCGGCTCAACGGCGACCTGGAGGCCCTGAAGGGCGCGGTGGCCTCCTTCCGGGACGTGGAGCAGACCGCTTCCGTCTCCAAGGCCTCGGACCAGGCCAGGCTCTCCGAGAAGGTGGAGCGCCTCGCCGTCGCGGTGCAGGACCCGGGCAGGAAGCTCTCCGCCCTCGAGACCAAGCTCGACCGGATGGAAAGCCAGATCATGGCCCATCTTGCAGGCCTCGCCGCCAAGGCGGCGGCGCCCGCGCCGGCCCCTGCCCCCTCTCCTGCTCCAGCCGCCGCCCCCGCCCCGCCCGCCCCCTCCCCTGCGGCGACCGAGGCCCGCGAGCCGGCCCCGGCGGCCAAGTCCGCCAGGAACGAGCCCCTCGACGGGTGGGTGCTGCGGGAGGTCTATGACGGGGCGGCCCTCATCGAGGGGAACCGCCGCCTCTACGAGGTCATGCCGGGAGGGGTGATCCCCGGGGTGGGCCGGGTGGAGGCCATCGAGCGCCGCGGCCGGAACTGGGTGGTCCTGACCGACAAGGGCACCATCAGCGCGACCCGCTGACGGTCAGCGGGGGATGATCCCCCGCAGGCCGTACACGAGAGCGGTGAAGGCCGCGAGGCTCGCCCCGTAGAGGAACACGAACCAGAGGAGGCGCTTCACGCGCCCCTCCGAGGGAGGATGGGGTCCGGCGGGCCTCAATGGTGTCCGTAGCCCCCGCCGCTGATCTCCTCCGCCACCTTGCCGCGGAAGACGTAGTAGGCGTAGGCCGTGTAGGCGAAGGTCATCGGCAGCACGATGGCGAAGCCCACCAGGGTGAAGAGCTGGGAGCTGACGGTGTTGGAAGTCTGCCAGATCGTGAGGTCGGGCGGCACGTTGTAGGGAAACAGGCTGATCCCCAACCCGAGATAGCCCAGCAGGAAGAGACCGATCGCCAGGAAGAACGGCCGCATGTGCCGTCCCTCCTCCAGGTCGCGGAAGAGCCGGTAGGCGAGATAGACCGTGATCAGGGGGATGGGGGCGAGAAACGCGATGTTGGGCCAGGAGAACCAGCGGGCTTCGATCTGCCTGCCGAGGAACGGCACCCAGAGCGACACCGCCGCCATGGCCACGACGGTGGCCACGAGAAAGCGCAGGGCCATGCGCCGCGCCCAGATTTCCAGCTCCCCTGTGGTCTTCATCACGCACCAGGTCGCGCCGAGCAGGGCATAGCCGAAGATCAGGCTGACGCCGGTGAGCACGCTGAACGGGGTGAGGAAGTCGAGGGTGCCGCCGGTGAACTGGCGCCCGTCATGGGCGAAGCCCTGCACGAAGGCGCCGAGCACCACGCCCTGGAAGAAGGTGGCGAAGAGCGAGCCGAAGAAGAAGGCGTTGTCCCAGAGGAACTTCGAGCGCTCCGACTTGAAGCGAAACTCGAAGGCGACGCCCCGGAAGATCAGGGCGATCAGCATGAGGGTGATGGGCACGTAGAGGGCCGGCATGAGGATCGCATAAGCCACGTGGAACACCGCGAAGAGGCCGCCGCCGCCCAGGATGAGCCAGGTCTCGTTGCCGTCCCAGATCGGCGCCACGGAGAACATCATCCGGTCGCGCCAGTTCTCGTTGCGGGCCGCCTTGAACAGGATGCCCACGCCCAGGTCGAACCCGTCCACGATCACGTACATGGCCACCGCGATCGCGAGCAGCCCCGCCCAGACCAGCGGCAGCCAGAAGGCCAGCCCCTCGTATTCCGTTCCGAAGCCGAACATGGCGCTCTCCTATTCGGCCGGTTGCGGCCTGTGGCCGGGCTTGCCCTCGAGCCCCTCGTCGGGCACCGAGAACGGGCGCTTGGGCTTCTTGCCCACGTCGTCGCCGCGCATGTCCTCGACGGGGTCCGGCCCGCGCCGCAGGAGCTTGGCGAGATAATAGGAGCCGAAGCCGAACACGAAGGCGTAGACCACCACGAAGGTCAGGAGCGACGCCTTGACGGCGCTTGCGCTCACGGGAGACACCGCATCCGCCGTGCGCAGGATGCCGTAGACCACATAGGGCTGCCGGCCGATCTCGGCGGTGAACCAGCCGAACAGCACCGCGCCGAAGCCCGAGGGCGTCATGAGCATCGCGGCGGTGAGGAACGGCCGGCTGGAGAACAGCGTCCCCTTCCAGCGCAGGTACAGGCTCCACAGGCCGATCCCCAGCATGGCGAAGCCGATGGCCACCATGATGCGGAAGGAGAAGAACACCGGCCAGACCGGCGGGCGCTGATCCCGCGGCACGTCCTTGAGGCCCGGCACCACCCCGTCATAGGCGTGGGTGAGGATCCAGCTCCCGATCTTGGGGATGCCGATCTCGTAATGGTTGGTCTCCGCCGCCTCGTCGGGAATGGCGAAGAGACGAAGCGGCATGTTGGCCTGCCGCTCCCAGTTGCCCTCGATGGCCGCAAGCTTGGTGGGCTGGTACTTGAGCACCCCGAGCCCGTGCAGATCGCCGATAACGATCTGGACCGGAACGAAGATGGTGGCGAACCACAGGGCCATGGACATGGAGAGCCGGGAGCCCGCGAGCTTGGCCTCGGGGGCGTCATGGGGATGGCGCAGCAGCATCCAGGCCGACATGCCCGCCACCGCGAACGCGGTGGTGAGGTAGCAGCCCATCACCATATGGGCGTAGCGCAGGGGAAAGGACGGGTTGAACACGATCTTGAACCAGTCCACCGGCACCGCCTTGCCGTTCTCGATGGCGAAGCCGTCCGGGGTCTGCATCCAGGAATTGGCCGAGAGAATCCAGAAGGCCGACAGGAGGGTTCCCAGCGCCACCATGCAGGTGGCGAAGAAGTGCAGCCGGTCGCCCACCCGCTCCCAGCCGAACAGCATGATGCCCAGGAAGGCCGCCTCCAGGAAGAACGCCGTGATCACCTCGTAGGCGATGACCGGCCCGAGCACGTTGCCGGTGAACTCGGAAAAGCGCGACCAGTTGGTGCCGAACTGGTAGCTCATGACGATGCCCGACACGACGCCGAGGCCGAAGGACACGGCGAAAACCTTCACCCAGAAGCGGAAGAGGTTGCGGTAGAGCGGGTTGCCCGTGCGCAGCCAGTTGAACTCCAGGGCCGCGAGCCAGCTGGCGAGACCGATGGTGAAGGCCGGGAAGATGATGTGGAAGGCGATGGTGAACGCGAACTGGATCCGCGAGAGGATCAGGGCATCGAATTCCATTTCGGCTTTCCCTTCGGTGGTCCTCTCTGCTTTTAGGGCGCGGCGCGGCCCCAGCCAGGGGCCTCAAAGGGTCGCAGCGCTGCGGAACCCGCGTGGGCCGGGCCTAGGCCGG
>DATHAU010000421.1:0-3667 GCA_035296545.1 Microvirga sp. | reverse complement strand
TATTGCCTGAATTCCGGGGCCCCAAGAACCAAGACCTGAACACCCGAACAACCCAAGCACGCCAAAAGACGCGAAAAGACCCGACGGAGCGAACCACATGAGCGAGACGATGACCGGCGCCGAAATGGTGATCCGCGCCCTGCACGACCAGGGGGTCGAGCATATCTTCGGCTATCCGGGCGGCGCGGTCCTGCCGATCTACGATGCGCTCTTTCACCAGGACAAGGTGCGGCACGTGCTCGTCCGGCACGAGCAGGGGGCGGTTCACGCAGCGGAAGGTTATGCCCGCTCCTCCGGCAAGCCCGGCGTGGTGCTGGTGACCTCGGGGCCCGGCGCCACCAACGCCATCACGGGCCTGGCCGACGCCATGATGGACTCGATCCCCCTGGTGTGCATCACCGGCCAGGTGCCCACCCACCTCATCGGCTCGGACGCGTTCCAGGAATGCGACACGGTGGGCATCACCCGCCACTGCACCAAGCACAACTACCTGGTCAAATCCATCGAGGACCTGCCCCGCGTGCTGCACGAGGCGTTCTACGTGGCGCAGAACGGACGGCCCGGCCCCGTGGTGGTGGACCTGCCCAAGGACATCCAGTTCAAGACCGGCAGCTACCTGCGGCCCCTGAGCAACCAGCACAAGACCTACCGGCCCGCCGTGAAGGGCGACATGGAGAAGATCCGCGCCGCCATCGAGCTGATGGCAGGCGCCAAGCGCCCGGTGTTCTACAGCGGCGGCGGCGTGATCAACTCCGGCCCCCATGCCTCGACCCTGCTGCGCGAACTGGTGCGGCTCACGGGCTTTCCCATCACGTCGACCCTGATGGGGCTCGGCGCGTACCCTGCGTCCGACAGGCAGTTCCTCGGGATGCTCGGGATGCACGGCACCTACGAGGCCAACCTGGCGATGCACGAATGCGACGTGATGATCAACATCGGCGCGCGCTTCGACGACCGCATCACCGGCCGCCTCGACGCCTTCTCGCCGTTCTCCAAGCGCATCCACGTGGACATCGACCCGTCCTCCATCAACAAGACCGTGAAGGTGGACATCCCCATCGTGGGCGACTGCGCCCATGTGCTGGAGGACATGGTGCGCCTGTGGCGGCAGAGCGCCCAGCAGACCGACAAGGTGGCCCTCAAGGACTGGTGGAACAAGATCGAGGGCTGGCGCTCCCGCAACTGCCTCGGCTACCGGAACTCCACGGAGACCATCAAGCCGCAGCACGCGCTCCAGCGCCTCTACGAGCTGACCCGGGACCGGGACGTCTACATCACCACCGAGGTGGGCCAGCACCAGATGTGGGCGGCCCAGTACTTCAAGTTCGAGGAGCCCAACCGCTGGATGACCTCCGGCGGCCACGGCACCATGGGCTACGGCCTGCCGGCGGCCATCGGCGCGCAGCTCGCCCACCCGGACGCCCTGGTGATCGACATCGCGGGCGAGGCCTCGATCCAGATGATGCTGCAGGAGATGTCCACGGCCCTGCAGTACGGCCTGCCGATCAAGGTGTTCATCCTCAACAACGAGTACATGGGCATGGTGCGCCAGTGGCAGGAGCTGCTCCACGGCGGGCGCTACTCGCAGAGCTATTCGGAATCCCTGCCCGATTTCGTGAAGCTCGCCGAAGCCTATGGGGGCGTGGGCATCCGCTGCGACAATCCCGGCGACCTCGACGCCAAGATCATGGAGATGATCGACGTGAAGCGCCCGGTGATCTTCGACTGCCTCGTGGACAAGACCGAAAACTGCTTCCCGATGATCCCGTCCGGCAAGGCCCATAACGAGATGCTGCTCAACGACTACCTCGGCGAGACCGGAGCCGATATCGGCTCGGTGATCGACGAGAAGGGCAAGATGCTGGTGTGATTGGTGTGATGCAGGTGTGACGGTGAACCCCTCTCCCGTGTGGGAGAGGGTCGCTCGCGTGAGCGAGACGGGGTGAGGGCAGGACGCTTCATGACGAGGGAGCCACGCCAATTCGCACGCGATCTTCGCAAGACCTCGACGTCTGCGGAGGATACGCTGTGGCAAGCCTTGCGAGGCAGGCGCTTCCAAGGACTCAAGTTCAGGCGGCAGGTGCCATTGCTGAACTACACGGTGGATTTCCTCTGCCTCGAACGACGTTTGATCGTCGAACTCGACGGCAAGCAGCATGAGTGGTTTTCCGAGTACGACAAGCGCCGGACGGAAGAGATCGAACGCCACGGCTTCAGGATCCTCCGGTTGTTGAACCATGACGTGCTGAACGATCTTGATCTGGTGCTTGCGAAGATCGCGCAGGCTGTGCTCCATTCTGCACCGTCCTACCCTCACCCCCGGCCCCTCTCCCACACGGGAGAGGGGAGAACAGGCTGACCATGCCCACCCTCGTGATCGCCAACAAGCTCTACTCCTCCTGGTCCCTGCGGCCCTGGCTGTTGCTCAAGCAGTTCGGGATCGGGTTCGACGAGATCCTCATTCCCCTCGACCTGCCGGACACGAAGCAGAAGGTTCTGAAGCACTCGCCCGCCGGCAAGGTGCCGATCCTGGTCGACGGCGAGGCCACCGTGTGGGAGAGCATCGCCATCATGGAATATGCGGGCGATGCCCTCGGGGCTCCCGTGTGGCCGCAGGACCGGGCGGCGCGGGCCATGGCGCGCTCCGTGGCGGCGGAGATGCATGCGGGTTTTTCCGCCCTGCGCTCCGCCTGCCCGATGAATCTCGGCAAGAAATACGCCGCCAAGGATCGCGGCGAGGCCGTCGCCCGCGACGTGGCGCGCTTCAGCGAGATCGTGCGCCAGGCCCGCGAGCGCTTCGGCGATGGCGGGCCGTTCCTCTTCGGCGCGTTCTCGGCCGCGGACGCCATGTATGCGCCGCTGGTGACGCGCCTCGACACCTATTCGGTCGATCTCGACGCCACGACGCGGGCCTATGCGGATGCGATCCTCGCGCTGCCCGCCTTCCGGGAATGGCGCGCGGCCGCGCTCCAGGAAACCTGGATCGTCGATGCCGACGAGGTGGACGAGGAGCCGGTCGAGGATTATCGCAAAGCTGCCTGAGGCCTGAGACAACCCGGAAACCCAACCCATGATCCAGATGAAAACCCATTATCCCGACGCCACCCGGGTCGAGCCGGTCAACCGGCACACGCTCGCCGTCGTGGTCGACAACGAGCCCGGCGTCCTCGCCCGCATCGCCGGCCTGTTCTCCGGCCGCGGCTACAACATCGAGAGCCTCACGGTCACCGAGACGGAGCACGAGGCGCATATCTCGCGCATCACCATCGTGACCACCGGCACCGACAGCATCGTCCAGCAGATCAAGAGCCACCTCGAACGCCTGGTGCCCGTGCATCGGGTGGTGGACCTGACGCTCACCGGCGAAGCGGTGGAGCGCGAATTGTGCCTCGTGAAGGTGGTGGGCAAGGGCGACCACCGGGTCGAGGCCATGCGCCTTGCCGCAGCCTTCGGGGCGCGCACCCTCGACGCCACGCTCACGTCCTTCGTCTACGAGCTCACCGGCACCACGGACGAGGTCGAGCGCTTCATCAAGCTCATGACCGTGGTCGGCCTGGTGGAAGTCTCCCGCACCGGCGTCGCCGCCATGGCGCGGGGGGCGGAGGGGATGTGATGATGTCGGATGAAGCGGCTGCCTCATAACGCCGCTCTCATCTGAGGAGGCCGT
>DATHAU010000420.1:0-5767 GCA_035296545.1 Microvirga sp. | reverse complement strand
GGGCCGGAAGATGAGCCCCTCGACCCCCAGCATCCCGAGCAGGAGGGAGCCGAGCACGATCACCGTGATCAGCACCAGCCGGTAGCGGAGGGTTTCGTCGATAGCAGCGATGACGGACAGCCTGTCCAGACCGATCGCCATGATGGCGTCCGTTCCCGGCAGGCCTCGGAAGACGAAGAGCCGCGACGCACCGAAAAGATCGGGCGCTTCGATGCTCCCTTGAGAAACCTCGAGAGCCCTCCTCACGACGGGCTTTTCCCGCAGGTCGGTTCCCACCAGCTTGCTTGCGGGGGGATAATGGGCAATGAGAGTTCCCTTGCGGTCCAGCACGAGCATATGGACGTCGAGGTCGGGATCGATGCGCGCCGGCGAGCGTCCCTCGAAGATGCCTGGGTTCACGTCGGCCGAGAGAACGCCGATCACGCGGTTGCCCTGGCGAACCGGCACGGCCGCTATCATGCTGAGCGCGCCCGTTTGCGGATTGGCGATCAGGTTGCTGAGGACGAAGCCTTTCGCGACCAGAACCGTAGCGAGAAAATCGCGCCTGCCGGCGTCCAGCGCGTCCGTCTCGGTCTGGTCGCCGCAAACCTGGCTTCCGTCCGGGTTCGACAGGCGCAAGGCCATCATCCAGCGCTGCAAGCCGAGATAGCGTTTCAGAAACGCGTCACAGGCCGGACCTCCGGAGCGAACCTCAGGGGCGTCGGCGAGGAAGCGCAGAACGGCTCCTGCCTGGTCGATGACGTGGTTCTGACTGTCGATGGCGTACGAGATGAGAAGTTCGGCGCGCTTGCGGGTGGATTCGATCGTGGTTCTGCGCTCATCGCCGGCAAGCTGAACCAGGGCTCCCGCCAGAGGCGTCAGAACGGCGATCCCGATCAGGAGAAAGCGCCAGAACAAGCCGCTGCGATGAAGCCGCCGAAGGGCTTTTGCTCCGTGGATCATCTCCGCCTCTGCGACGGAGCGGGCGCCAGGGGGAGGTCCATCGAAGGGAGGGACCCGGTCATCCTAGAACCCGCTGAGGAGGCTGCGCTTGCGGTTCGGATAGGGCCGAGCGCCGGCAACCGCCGCCGCAGCACGGTTGTTGACGCCGAAGTAACGGAAGATGGCCGCCATGTGGATCTTCACGGTCCCCTCGCCGAGCCGGAGGGCCAGCGCGATCTCCTTGTTCGTCTTGCCCTGAACCAGGAGATCGAGCACGTCCTGCTGACGGGGCGTCAGCGGACTTCCCGCGAGAGCCGGGTCGGGAGCAGGCTCCTCAATCCGTATCTCGTTCGGCTGCGACGGGACGGAGGGCAGATTGGCCAGCAGAGGAGGCACATAGATGCCTCCATCGAAGATCATATTGAGAGCTGCGTTCAGATCCGTGATGCTCAGACTCTTGGGCACGTAGCCATGGACGCCTGCTTCAAGAGCCAGGAGAATGTCGTGCCGGGAACTCGAACCGGAGATCACCGCGATCCGGGCGTTCGGAAAACACTCGCGGACAGCCCGCAGATGCGTCGGCGTCCTCATCCCCGGCATGGAGAGGTCGAACAGAGCGGCGCACACATCGGGATTTTCGCTCATGCATTCCAGCGCCTCATCGAGAGAGGCTGCTTCGAGAACGCCTGAAAACCCGAACTGGCGGGTGAGGATTGCGCTCACGGCCATCCGGAAATACACATCGTCATCGGCAATCAGGCCGACGCGCACGGGCGTTTCCATCGTACTACCCCCAACGGACAATCAACCACAGTTGATCGTTAAGAACTAGGTATAAAGTCAACTGGTGAAGTCCAGTCTGATACAGCTTGCCGCACCTTTAACCTAGCACAATGCTGTTCTGAAATTCTCCCTTACGGAAGGTTTGGACGGTCGCAACCAAATATATAATGACTGCAAACTATCCTGTTTCCGTCATTTGTAAACTACAATCATAGAGTGCTTATAAAAAACTTACTTCATAACCCTTTGAAACAAACCATCAGATCGCTCAGTACACACAGAGATGCGGACAACAGCTGGAAGATGGACGTCAATAGGAAAATATTCGCAAACTTGTAGATGACTCAGGTATATTTACCGCACAGCCCTTCAACCTTACTTTCATTTTTGCATGCGAGATTTGCATAATCGCACAATAAGAATGTGATTCCCTTACGATATTTTTGAGCTTGCAGCAAGCTTTTTCCGGTCGCGATCCGCACCCGTCCTTACCCCGAAAGGATGCCTTCGTCCGATCGGGGCAACACCCCGCAACGGCCATGGAGGCCGCGTCCCGGGAGGATCGCCGCGGCAGGACCCTGGATCGAAAGCCGTAAGGCTATCCGGAGCCCGTCCCCAGGCGCCTTGCCCTTCCTCCGGCCTCAAGCCGCGGCAGCGGTATGGCAGGCTCTGTCATACAATTGGCTGTACTTGGAAGCAGACCGGTCCCATCCCTGGGGCCGGCTCATGGCGGCCCGGCGCATCGCCGAGAGCCGGGGCCTCGATCGAAAGGCAACCAGTCCCCGCCTGATGGCATCGACGAAACCATGGAGCGAAGGCTCGCCGAACAGGAACCCGTTGATTCCGTCCTCGATGGTGTCGGCCAATCCTCCGGTCTTATGGGCAATGGGCAGGGAGCCGAATTTTTGCGCATACATCTGGCTGAGGCCGCAGGGCTCGAAGCGGGAGGGCATCAGAAGGAAGTCGCTGCCGGCATACATGCGGCGGGCATCCGTCTCGTCGTAGCCGATCTTGACGCCGATGGAGCCGGGATGCCGCTCCGCCAGGGCCAGGAGGGCCTGCTCGAAGCGGGATTCGCCCCGGCCGGTGACGGCGATCTGCCCGCCCTGGGACACGATGGTCTCCGCCGCCGAAATCGCGAGGTCGACGCCTTTCTGATGGACGAGCCGGGACACCACCGCAAACAGCGGCCCTTGCGACATGGCAAGGCCGAAGCTGCTGCGCACATGATCCGCATTGGCGCGCTTTCCGCGCCAGTTGCCGGCGGTGAACCGGCTGACCAGATAGGGGTCCCGGCTGGGGTCCCAGCTCTCGTCGATGCCGTTGACGATGCCGTCGAGCCGCCCCTGTTCGGCGCGCGTCCTGAGGAGCCCGTCCAGCCCGCAGCCGGATTCCGGCGTCGTGATCTCCTGGGCGTATGTGGCGCTCACCGTCGTGATGTAGGACGCGTAGAAGATGCCCGCTTTGAGGAAGGAGAGCTTGCCGTGGAATTCCACGCCGTTGATGTGAAACGCCGCATCGGGAATCCCGAGGCGGGACAGGCGCTCCCGTTCGAAGAGCCCTTGATAGGCGAGATTGTGGATCGTCAGGATGGTCGGGACATGGTGTCCGCGCCACGCCAGATAGGCCGGGGCAAGGCTGGACGGCCAGTCGTTGAGGTGCAGGAGATCGGCGCGCCACAGGGGGTCGCCGAAGCCGCGGGCAATGTCGGCCGCAGCCAGCCCGAGGCGCGCGAAGCGGACGTCGTTGTCGCTCCAATCCACCCCGCGGGCATCGCCGTAGGGCGAGCCCTCCCGGTCGTAGAGTTCGGGGCATAGGAGCACGTAGATCGTCAGACCGTCCCTCGTGCTCGCGCGACCGAGCCCGCAGGCTGGAATGCCGAAGGATGAGGGCAGCGTGGCGATCCGCTCCACGGGCCCCACCTGCGACAGGACCTGCCGGAAGCCGGGAATCAGGATCCGGACGTCGTAATGATGCCTCAGGGCGCGCGGCAGAGCCGCCGATACCTCGCCGAGGCCGCCGGCCTTGACATAGTCGGCGATCTCGGAGGTGACGAAGAGAATGGATTGGCGCCGTGTGACCGAGATGACAGGACGAGCATCGTTGCGCAGGCCAGCATGACCCAGGTCCAGGCAAGCCGATTTGGCTTCCAGATTTTGTAATGTTAGCATGTTATCACGATGGCGCGTTCCCCGTTGACCCCCGCGCCAAAAGGTAGGTCCCGAGCAAAACTGCCTAGCTTGATCGAAGTTCCACACCAAAGCGCAGATTTTTACCGGCATGAACTTGCCGGTGCCGCGCACAAGGTCATCTCTGAACAGGAGGGGGAAGAACCACGACGTACGGGAGCCTCGGCGCCTGGCAGTTTTCCGGCCGGTCGGTGGAACATTGCCTGCCCGCGGTCGTTCGCCCGTGCTCTTCCCCAAAGGTGTTGGAGATCCGATGCAGCGAGTGCACCCGATGCCCTTCGGGGCCGAGATGACAGCTGACGGCGTTCGCTTTGCCCTTTGGGCGCCGACCGCCCGCGAGGTGAGGCTCGTCCTGGACGGGGCCGAGCAGGCCATGGGGGCGGAGCAGGACGGCTGGCACCGCGTGGTCTCGTCGGAGGCTCGCGCCGGGAGCCGGTACGGCTATCGCATCGACGGCGATCTCGTGGTGCCCGATCCGGCCTCCCGCTTCCAGCCGGACGACGTGCACGATCTCAGCCTCGTGGTGCAGCCGCAGGCCCATGAGTGGTCCGACGGCGCCTGGACGGGGAGGCCTTGGGAGGAGGTCGTACTCTACGAGGTTCATGTGGGCACGGCGACGCCGGAGGGCACCTATGCGGGGCTGACGGCGAAACTCGAAACCCTGCAGGGTCTCGGGATCACGGCCATCGAACTGATGCCCATCGCGGAATTCCCGGGACGCCGGAACTGGGGCTATGACGGGGTGCTCCCCTTCGCGCCGGATGCGGCCTATGGCAGCCCTGAGGATCTGAAACGGCTTGTCGAGCGGGCGCACGAGCTCGGCATGATGGTCTTCCTCGACGTGGTCTACAACCACTTCGGGCCCTCGGGCAATTACCTGCACGCCTATGCCAAGTCGTTCTTCACCGAGCGGCATCCGACGCCCTGGGGCGCCGGCATCAACGTGGATGGCGAAGGCAGCCGCACGGTGCGGGATTTCTTCTTCCACAACGCCCTCTACTGGCTGGAGGAATACCATGTGGACGGGCTGCGCTTCGATGCGGTCCACGCCATCTCGGACGACAGCCGACCTCATTTCATCGAGGAACTGGCCGCACGCATCCGGACCGCCTTTCCTGAACGCCACATCCACCTTGTGCTCGAGAACGAGGCCAATCAGGCGCGCTGGCTCGGCCGGGATGAGAACCGGAAGCCCCTCCTCCACACGGCGCAATGGGCCGACGACATCCACAACGCCTGGCACGCCCTGCTGACCGGCGAGAGCGAGGGCTATTACGAGGACTACGCGGACCAGCCGCTCGCGCGCCTCGCGCGGGGGCTTGCGGAAGGGTTCGCCTATCAGGGCGATCCCTCGGCCCACAAGGGCGGCAAGCCCAGGGGCGAGCCCTCCGGCCACCTGCCGCCGACCGCGTTCGTGTCCTTCCTCCAGAACCACGACCAGATCGGCAACCGCGCCTTCGGCGAACGGCTTTCCCATCTCGTCCCCCCGGAGCGGCTATCCCTCGCCCGGGCCATCTTTCTTCTCTCGCCGCAGATCCCCCTGCTCTTCATGGGAGAGGAATGGGCGGCATCGACGCCGTTCCAGTTCTTCGTGGATTTCGAGAACGATCCGGACCTCGCGGGGGCCGTCCGCGAAGGCCGCCGGGGAGAATTCGCCCATTTCAAGGCCTTTGCGGACCCGGAGGCGTCGCGGCGCATTCCCGATCCGACCGATCGGGCGACCTTCGAGCGCTCCCGGATCGACTGGACGGAAACAGAACGGCCGCCCCATCGGGAGGTCATGGCGGAGACGCGAGCCCTGCTCGAACTGCGGCGGACCGAGGTCCTACCCCTGATCCGGAGCGCCTATCGGGGCTCCCGGCACCACGCATCGC
>DATHAU010000419.1:0-2681 GCA_035296545.1 Microvirga sp. | reverse complement strand
CCGCGTGGGAGAGGGGCAGGGGTGAGGTTGGGCCGGTGCAGGATGGAGCGCTTCCATCTCCGCTCACCCCCGCCTGTGCTCTGTTCGGAGAGGGCCTTCCCTCACCCTTAGCCCCTCTCCCACACGGGAGAGGGGGAACAGTCCTAATGCGGCGCGGCGATGCGGGATTTCAGCCCGCCGATCACCGCCCGGAGCGCCCCGTCATGGCCGGCCGCGTCCGGCTCGCGCCCGCCGGCGGCGTGGACGCGGTCGTGGATGAAGCCCATCTTGGCGATGGCCGCGGGCGCCAGCACGAAGGGGTAGAGGTCGGGCTGGCCCATGCTGCGGTTCAGGGAGTTGACCGCAAACGTGAGCGGCAGCCAGGCGCTGACGAGGCGGTTCAGGTCGGTTTCCAGGTGCGGGTCGAAATCGATCTCGGTGGCCAGCGCTGCGCCGAGGGCGATTCGGGGGCGCACCTTCAGGCCGAAGGCGTTGGCCGTCTCCAGGGTGTCGACGATGTGCAGGTAATGGGCCCAGGTCTCGGCGAAATCCTCCCAAGGGTGCGATCCCGCATAGGCGCTCACGAAGGCCTCCTGCCAGTTCTCCCGCGGGCCGTTGGCGTAATGGGCCCTCAAGGCCTCCCCGTAATCCTGCCGCTCGTCGCCGAAGACCGCCCGGAAGCGCTCCAGGCTCGGGTCGCTGCGGACCAGCACGTTCCAGAAGTAATGGCCGATCTCGTGCCGGAAGTGGCCCAGCAGGGTGCGGTAGGGCTCGCCCATGCTGTGGCGCCGCTGCTCCCGCTCGGCGTCGTCGGCCTCGGCGATGTTGATGGTGATCAGGCCGTTGTCGTGCCCCGTGAGAATCGAGGGCCCGGCCGACGAGGTCTCGGAGGGGTCGGCCAGGAAGTCGAAGGCGAGCCCCTGCGGGTCCTGGGGCCGGGTCGAGAGCGGCAGGCCGAGCCGGAGCAGGGTGTAGAACAGGCGGCGCTTGGCGGCCTCCAGGCGGCGCCAGCGGAGGAGGTTCCGCTCGTGGGAGAGGTCCGGCACCGTCCGGTTGTGGCGGCAGGCCAGGCAATAGCGGCCGGGCTCCTCGTCGGCGACGAGCCAGTTGCAGGCGTCGTGCTCCGCGTTGGCGCAGAAGCGGAAGCGGCTTCCCGGGGCGGCGAGCGCCTCCCAGGCGCCCTCGTTCTCCTCCAGCGCCGTCACCTCCTGGACCGCCGGCAGATAGCCGAGCCGCCGGCCGCAGCTCTCGCAGCGGGTGTTCTCGAAATAGAGCGGCTGCCCGCAGCCCTGGCACTCGAACAGCTTCATCGCGTCGGCCTCCCGCATCCGTGAGGCAACGGCTCCTGGGGCCTCACGTTCCGGATACCTCAAGCGGCCATTCCCCGCTATCAATCGACGGCAGACCTGCACGAGGGCGATTCACCGCCCGAACCGAGGAGCACCCCCATGCTGAACTTCCCCGCCGCCTACCAGGCCGCCGAAGGGTCCGCGCTCGACGTGGACAAGGCCTTCTACCGGCGCATCGCCGAGGAGAGGGAGGCAAGGACGCTCACCGAATCCTTCGTCATCCCGATCCGCACCGGCCGGGCCTGGGAGGTTCCCGCCGGCCACGTGTTCCGCATCGTGACCCAGGAAGGGCCGCAGGTGGGGGACCTCAACATCTGGAACCTGCACAATCCCCGCGAGCGGCTCTGGGCCTCGCGCAGCCGCCAGCTCCAGGCGGCCCATGTGACCACCTACGACCGCCTGTGGTCGAACCTGCCCTATCTGCGTCCGCTCGTGACCATCACAAGCGACAGCCTGGCCGGCTACGGCGTCGACGAATATGGCGGGCGCGTCCACGACCTCCTGGGCACCCGCTGCGACCCTTACGTGAACAAGATGCTCACGGGGGGGGATTTCGATTTCTGCTGCCATTCCAACCTCACCCGCGCGGTCGCTCCCCACGGCCTCACCGAGACGGACGTGCACGACGTGCTGAACGTGTTCCAGTGCACGGGCCTGAACCAGCAGGACCAGTATTTCATGCGCGACTGCCCGGCGAAGCCGGGCGACTACCTGGAGTTCTTCGCCGAGATCGACCTGCTCTGCGCCCTGTCCACCTGCCCGGGCGGCGACCTGTCGGTCCCGCTCTGGGGACCGGACGCCCGCGACCCCCTGGAGGTCTGCCGCCCGCTGGGGGTGGAAGTCTATCGGCTCGACGGGCGGCTGCTGGAGGGATGGGAGCAGCCCCAGGAAGCCTATACCCGCTACAAGGGCGCCCACGGCATGCGGCTGGAGAAGCCCGATTGGGAGAAGTGATCGGGCCTCAAGAACCTGGCTCCTCACGCCCTCACCCTCATCCTGAGGAGGCCACGAAGTGGCCGTCTCGAAGGATCGTCCAGAGGGCGCGGGAAACGTTACACGTCCCCTCTCCCGAGTGGGAGAGGGGCAGGGGTGAGGGCAGGACGATTCTTCAGTGAAGCGCTCACGCCTCCGCTCACCACCGGCTGTGCTCTGTTCGGAAAGGGCCTTCCCTCACCCTGCTCGCTGGCGCGAGTGACCCTCTCCCACACGGGAGAGGGACATGCGTCGCGTTTCCGCACTCCCTAGATCATCCTTCGAGACGCAGCCTTCGGCTGCTCCTCAGGATGAGGGCGGAGGGATGAGGCCCGATTCTCAGGAGCGCCGCCGCATCGCCCCTGCGGCCGCAAGGCTGGC
>DATHAU010000418.1:0-4423 GCA_035296545.1 Microvirga sp. | reverse complement strand
GCCATCGACTACGAAGGTCTGATTGGTGCACATCCGACTGTCATCGGCGGCTAACCAGAGTGCCATGCGGGCAACATCATCTGGATAGACCTTCGACTTGAGGCATTGCTTCTGCTCGATCTCCTTTTCGGCCTCGGGATTTACCCAAAGGTCCAGCTGTCGCTGGGTCATGATCCAGCCTGGAATGATGCAGTTAACACGAATATCATGCGGCCCGAGATCTCGAGCCAACCCTCTTGTCAGGCCCTCAATCCCCGCCTTCGCGGTCACATAGACGGGCATACCACCCATGGCGATGTGCCAGCTGAGGGATCCGAAGTTGATGATTGCGCCCTTATTCTTGCGAATCATACCGGGAATGACAGCTTGAGCGGCGAAGAACAGATGACGAAGGTTCACGGCGATCCGGTCGTCCCAGTACTCGACCGTCACGTCCTCAATGCGATGGCGTTCGTCATGGGCTGCATTGTTGAGAAGGACATCCACATCACCAACCGCAGCCGCGAACTGGCTGATGCTGTCCTTGACCGCCGCAATATTGCGCAGGTCCGTTTCGAAAAACATCGGCTTGGGATGCCCCGCGTCTGCGATCTTCGCAACCAGCTGTTCAGAGGCCGAGCGGTTGATGTCGATAAAGCCGACCTTCGCTCCTTGAGCGCTGAACTGCTCGACGTGAGACGCCCCGATGCCGGAGCCTCCTCCGGTGATCAGGACGACCCTGTCACGCAGGCTGGGGTAGATGGCGAATTGAGTCATTGCTTGCCCTCGTTTGTAGGTCTTCCATCGAATCGTTGGTACCGTGGTTTGCGAACAGCACTCGAGAGGGGGATGTGACAAACCCGTTAGGCCAATGCCATCACCAGCGCTGATGCACATGGAGGCGGATCAGCCGTTCGTAGACAGATCTGGCTGCTTCCATCTGCTCTGCCGTCAAGCCAGGCAACTCCGCGGCTCGGGCGTTCGAGGCGGCCTGATCCGGATTGCGCGCTCCCGGAATCACTACGGAGACAGCCTCGCTCATGAGGATCCACCGCAGAGCGAATTGCGCCATGGGCACATCGCCGATCACGGGGCGTAACTCCTCGACAGCTTGCAGGCCGACCTCGAACGGAACACCCGAGAATGTCTCGCCAACGTCGAAGGACTCGCCGTGGCGGTTGAAAGCGCGGTGGTCGTCCGCCTCGAATCGGCTGTCTGCCCGCATCTTCCCCGTGAGAAGGCCACTTGCAAGTGGCACGCGGGCGATCACGGCCACTTGGTGCTTCTGCGCCAGCGGGAAGAACAGCTCGGCAGGACGCTGCCTGAAGATGTTGTAGATGATCTGGACGCTGGCAATGGGAAATTCGAGTGCTTTGATGGCTTCTTCGACTTTCTCGACGCTCACGCCGTAATGCGCGATCTTGCCGGCTGCCGCTAGCCGGTCCAGACACTCGAACACCTCCGGGCGGTAGTAAATCTCGCCGGGCGGGCAATGGAGTTGCACCAGATCGAGCGACTCGGTCTGCAGCCGCTTGAGCGATCCTTCAACGAACCTCGTGAGAGCTTCGGCCGTGTAGGCGCCAGCTACATGGGGATTGAGCCCACGGCCGGCTTTCGTGGCGACGACTACATTGTCGCCACCCCGCGCCTTGAGCACCCGGGCAATGAGCCGCTCGGAGCGACCGTCTCCGTAAACATCGGCGGTGTCGATGAAATTGACGCCCGAGTCGAGCATCGCATTGATCGTTGCCTCCGCATCCCGTTCGGACACGCTGCCCCAGCTGCCGCCAATGGCCCAGGCACCGAATCCGACTTCGGCAACCTGCCACCCCGTTCTTCCAAAAGGACGCATTCTCAATGTAGCGTTTCCTTCACTTGAGCGCCACGCCGCAGCCAACAACCGTTCCAAAAACCACGTTTCGGCGCCGCTCAGACCCAGCCGCCGTCCACCACGTATTGCTGATTTGTACAGGCCGAGGCCTCATCCGACGAGAGGAAGACCGTGAACTTCGCAATCTCATCAGGCATGATCTTACGCTTGAGGCATTGACGGCGCATCAGTTCCTCCTGCGTCTCGGGTGTCAACCACAGGTCAAGCTGGCGCTGGGTCATGATCCAGCCAGGCGCAATGGCGTTCACACGGATATTGAAGGAGCCGTAATCCCTTGCCAAGGAGCGGGTGAGCCCCAGCACGGCTGACTTGGCTGCTGTGTAAGCGGCCATGCCACCCTGCCCGATCATCCATGAGAAGGACCCGAAGTTGATGATGACGCCCTGGTTGGCGGCCTGCATGTCCGGCAGCACGGCCTGGGCCGCGAAGAATTGGTGCTTCAAGTTCACGGCAAAGCGGTCGTCCCAATATTCGGGCGTGACCTCCGGCGTGGGGTGGCGCTGGTCATGCGCGGCGTTGTTGACGAGGATTTCGACGGGCCCCAGTGTCTCCCGTATGCGCCTGACCGCCCCGCGGAGGGCTTCGATGTCCGTGAGGTCGGCGTATTCGTAGTGTACGCTGAGGTTTCGTTCGGTTAGCTCCTGCGCGAGCTTCTCCGAGGCCTCGCGCGCGATGTCGATGAAAGCAACCTTGGACTTCTGCTCAGCGAAGCGGCGCACGATGGCCTCGCCGATTCCGGTACCGCCGCCGGTGATGAGCACCACCTTGCCTTCGAGATCACTATAAATCGCAGCCATGTCATACCCCTTCCGGGTGAATTTTGAAAAGCTTCACTTATGGCGCTTGCAATCGGAGTCGATACCCTACGCTGGGTTTGTGAATTGAATTGAACCATCAGATCTTGCCACGACATCATCTGGGCTGTTCAGGCGCTTTCCATTGTGATGGCTTGCTGGACTCGTCGCCGAGCCGCCGTGCTCCGTGCGACTCACCCTATGATCGCCGTGCTCGCAGCCGACAAGCCGTCCCTGACGCGCCACGGCGTTGCCGTTGGTGTGACCTGCCGGCGAGCGGAGGACCCTGACCGGATTTGCAACCTCGTCGAAGCGCAGCACACGGTCGTTGGGAATGTCGCTCCAGACGAGATCGCGCCCGGCCGGGAAGCTGGCGGGCCCCTCTGCCCATCGGCAGCCCTCGTCAGGTTTCTCCAAGCACGCCGTAGCGGTGGCGACGTCTGAACTCATTGCAGTCCTCAGATGACAAGCGGCTCGCCGGCACCCGTGCTTTGTTATGCCAAACCGAACCGGGGTGGCTTTCAGACTGCTGCTCTGGCGGGCCCCTCTTTTGCAAGCTCGCGTGCTTCGGCGCCTGCCATGGCGAGGAGCCTCTGGCGCCTCCGTTGAAGCTGCTGGTCCGCCAGAACGCCTAGCAGGATCACCGCGCCCATCACGGCGAAGTTGAGCGAACTCGGAATGCCGAGCATGTTCACGAGGTTCTGCAGGACCTGCAGGAGAACGGTGCCGAGCACGATGCCGATGATCGAGCCTTCTCCGCCTCGAAGTGAGCACCCTCCCAGCACCGCGGCCGCAATTGCATACAGCTCATAAAAATTGCCGTGGGCGGACGGCGAAACCGACTGCGTATAGAAGACGAAGAAGACGGCCGAGATGCCTGCAAGCGTTCCGGCAATGATATAGGCCGTGGTAATGACTGCCTTCGTGGAAATCCCCGAAAAGCGGGCTGCCTCCTCGTTCTTTCCCACGGCGAAAAGATAGCGTCCATAAACCGACCGGTGCAGCACGATGCCCATGATCGTGGCGACAATCATCAGGAATATGAACGTATGCGGGACGTTGTAGGTCCGCCCGGACATCAGCCACTCAAGAGTCTCGTAACCTTCGCCATACCCGAACCCTTGGGTGGAGTCGGCCGTATACCAGCGTGCGATTCCTCGGTAGAGCAGAAGACCGCACAGCGTGACGACAAACGGCTGCATCTTCAGACGTGTCACGAGGAGTCCATGAATGGCTCCCAGACAAAACCCGCCCAGAATGGTTACGGCAAGCGCGAGAGGCCATACGATCTCATGGTTGATCAGTAAATCTAAGAAAAAGATGCCCAGCAACGCGAACATCGATCCGACCGACAGCTCGATGCCCCCCGTAATGATGACCAGGCCCACGCCAATCGATATCAACCCGAAAAGGCCAATCTGGTTGGCAAGGTTCATGAGGTTCACCTGGGATACGAACTGTGGATTGATCACAGCCGTCAAGGCGCCGATCACCAGGATCAAGATCAACAAACCGAGCTCTTTCTTAAGCATAGGCGATCAATTCCTCTTTGCCCGGGTTTCCCACAGCGAGCGTTAGAACGTTGTGCTCCGAAAACTGCGGTCTCTCGAGGAAGCCGCTGATCTGTCCTTCATGCATGACGGCGATTCGATCACTCACGCCAACGACCTCCTCCATGTCGCTGGAGATCATCAGAATCGCCACGCCAGCGTCCGCTAGGTCACGCATGAGAGCATAGATCTCGCTTTTGGCTCCAACG
>DATHAU010000417.1:0-1585 GCA_035296545.1 Microvirga sp. | reverse complement strand
AGGCGCGTTAGACAAGCTGAGAGCGTAAGACACTGATAACCTTAACAGGAAGGCAGCATAGACAAGCTATCAAAGCCTTAGCTTGGTTGATGGTAGTGGTAAAGAGAAGCCTACCCCGACTATCGATAACCACCCCTTATCGACAGCCACCCAGCGGACGGCTACGGTTGGGTCAAATCACCGCCAAATCCTCTCTCCGGACCCGCTTTGAGCACCCTCCCCGCCCCTTTGCCCCTCCTCGACCGCGAGCTTGAACGCGCTAACGCGCTCGACGCCCTTGCCAGCATCCTGCCGATGGAGCGGCGCGATCAGCTCGCACTCCTGCTCACGGATGACGATGTCGCCACGCTGCGGCACCTCGCTGAACAGGGCATGGGCCCCAACACCCTGCGGGCGCTCGCCTCCGATCTCACCTATCTCGAGGCCTGGTCACTCGCCGCCACGGGCTGGCCCCTCCCCTGGCCCGCGTCAGAGACCCTGGTGCTGAAGTTCATCGCCCATCACCTCTGGGATCCGGCTCAACGCGAGGCAGACCCCCGCCATGGGATGCCGGATGAGGTGGAGCGGTCACTGCGAGCCCAGGGCATCCTGCGGGCCTCAGGTCCTCATGCTCCCTCGACCGTGAAGCGGCGGCTGGCGCATTGGGGCACCCTTCATCGCTGGCGTGGCCAAGAGGGGCCCTTCACCTCCCCTCACCTGCGTGCGGCCCTTCGGCTGGCGGTCCGCGCCTCCGCTCGTCCTCGGACGCGAAAGAGCCGCCGAGCGGTCACGCGTGATGTGCTCGAGCGCATGCTCCAGACCTGTGCCCTGCACCGGCTTGTCGACCTGCGGGATCGCGCCCTCCTGCTCGTTGCCTTCGCCTCAGGGGGACGCCGGCGCAGCGAGATCGCCTCGTTGCGCCTGGAGCAGATTACCCAGGAGGCGCCGGTGCTGGCCCGGCCCAAGGACCCCGACTCCCCTCGCCTGCGTTGCCTCGCCATTCAGCTTGGCCGCACCAAGACAGGGGTCGCGGACGAGGACCGGCGGGTGCTGGTGATCGGCCGGGCGGCCGATGCTCTGATGGAATGGATTGAGCGGGCGGAGATCTCGCGCGGGGCGGTGTTCCGGGCGATCAGCCGCTGGGGCCGGTTGGACGTGACCCCCCTGTCACCCCAGGCCGTGAACCTGATCGTGAAAAAGCGAGCCGAGGCCGCGGGGCTCGACCCCAAGGAGATTGCAGCCCATGGGCTGCGCTCCGGGTATCTGACCGAGAGTGCCCAACGGGGTGTGCCGCTGGTGGAGGCCATGCAGCAGAGCCAGCACCGCTCGATCCAGCAGGCTGCCACCTACTACAACGATGTGGAGCGCCGACATGGGCGAGCCGCCCGGCTGGTGTGAGCTGATCTTTCGGGCAGCTTTGGGCGACTGGGGGCGAGGCGTGGTCTAATGCCTTGCTGCGGCACGCGGATCGCTCCCCGACCTACCCGCCACGTTGGGCATCCCACCGATGGGAGCCAGCGAGATGAGTGAGCCGAGGTCTAAGGGGGGCACATCTGCTTCGTCCAAGAGCAGCAGAGAACTCCGACCATAGCGGCTTTCAGGATCG
>DATHAU010000416.1:0-4017 GCA_035296545.1 Microvirga sp. | reverse complement strand
CATGACCATGGCCGACAAGATCGTGGTGATGCACGACGGCATCGTGGAGCAGATCGGGGCGCCGCTGGATCTCTACGACCGGCCCGCCAACCTGTTCGTGGCCGGCTTCATCGGGTCTCCGGCCATGAACATCCTGGAAGGGCAGCTTGACGGCTCGGGCTTTGCCCTGGGCGGCCTGACCCTGCCGGTCAAGAACGCGCCTGCGGCGTCTGTGGGCCGTCCGGCCTACTACGGCATCCGGCCGGAGCACTTCCGGCTGACCGGGGACGGCATTCCGGTGGAGGTGATCATCACCGAACCCACCGGCTCGGAGACGCTGGTGCTGGCCAAAGCCGGGGGGCGGCAGCTGACCTGCGTGTTCCGGGAGCGGGTGAGCGCGGGGCCTGGGGAGACCATCCATGTGGCCCCCGATCCGGCCCTGGTCCACCTGTTCGACAAGGAAAGCGGCCAGCGCCTCAACTAGGTTCAAGCAACTCGGTTCAAGCGCGCGGCCTCACCGGGACGGCCGCGCTGCCCGTCACAGATCCCGGACCACAGAGGAAACGAACGATGAGTTTGTCTAGACGTGATCTGCTTCTCGGAACCGCCGGCCTTGCGGCAGGCACGGCCGGAGCCGGGCTTCTGGGCGCGGGCCCTGCCTTCGCGCAGGCCGCCGCTCCCCAGTACAAGCCCGAGCAGGGCGCCACCCTGCGCGTGCTGCGCTGGACCCCCTTCGTGAAGGGCGACGAGGACGCCTGGCTCGCCAACACCAAGAAGTTCACCGAAGCCACCGGGGTCGACGTGCGCGTCGACAAGGAGAGCTGGGAGGACATCCGCCCGAAAGCCGCCGTGGCCGCCAACGTGGGCTCCGGGCCGGACGTCATGCTGGTGTGGTTCGACGACCCCTTCCAGTATCCGGACAAGCTCCTCGACGTGACGGACATCGCCACGAGCTTCGCCAGCCGCTACGGCGGATATTATCCGGGCCTCGAAGGCTACGCCAAGCAAGGCGACAAGTTCATCGCCCTGCCCCTCGCCTCCATCGGCAACGGCATCCTCTACCGCGAGAGCATGGTCCAGCAGGCCGGATGGTCGAAGTTCCCGGAGAAGACCGACGAATTCCTGGAGCTGTGCAAGGCGCTCAAGGCCAAGAGCAAGCCCGCGGGCTTCGCGCTGGGCAAGGCGGTGGGCGACGGCAACAACTTCGCCCACTGGATCGTGTGGAGCCACGGCGGCCGGATGGTCGACGAGGGCGGCAAAGTGGTCATCAACTCGCCCGAGACCATCAAGGCGCTGCAATACGCCCGCGAGCTCTACCAGACCTTCATTCCGGGAACGGAGAGCTGGCTCGACATCAACAACAACCGCGTGTTCCTCTCCGGCGACGTGTCGGTGACGGCCAACGGCGTGTCCCTCTACTACTCGGCCAAGAACGATCCCAAGATGGCCGACCTGGCGAAGGACATCCGCTCGACGGTTCTGCCCACGGGTCCGGTCGGACAGCCGGTGGAGCTGCACCAGACCACCTCGGCGGTGATCTTCAAGTACTCGAAGTTCCCCAACGCCGCCCGCGCCTATCTGCAGTTCATGCTCGACAAGCCGCAGATGGACGCGTGGATTCAGGGCTCCAGCGCCTATTGCTGCCCGCCCCTGAAGGGCATGATCGAGAACCCGGTCTGGGCTGCCGATCCGGTGCACGCGCCCTACAAGCGCGCCTCCTCGACCCTGCGTCCCAACGGCTATGCCGGCCCGCTCAGCTACTCGTCAGCCGCCACGATGGCGGATTACGTGATGGTCGACATGGTGGCGGAAGCCGCCACGGGGCAGCGCACCCCCGAGGATGCCGCCAAGCGCGCGGAGAGCCGGGCGAACCGCTACTACCGCGTCTGACGACCTGCGAGGGGGCGGCGCTCCGGCGCCGCCCTTCTCCTTTTTTGTGAAAGCCGGAGGCGCCCCATGGTCGACACCGCCCTCTCCCGCGTAGGCGCCCCAGCCGCGCCGGCGCGAGCATCCCTGCTCCAGAGCAAGGGCTTTCTCGGCCTGCTCTTCATGCTGCCGGCGGCCATCTTCCTGCTGATCTTCCTGTCCTACCCGCTGGGGCTCGGCGTCTGGCTCGGCTTCACCGATACGCGCATCGGCCGCACCGGCGTCTTCATCGGCCTGGAGAACTACCAGTCCCTGTGGGACGACAGCCTGTTCTGGCTCTCGGTGTTCAACACCATCCTCTACACGGTGGTGGCCTCGATCCTGAAATTCGCCCTCGGCCTCTGGCTCGCGCTGCTCCTCAACGAGAACCTGCCGTTCAAGGCGTTCTTCCGCGCCATCGTGCTGCTGCCCTGGGTGGTGCCCACCGTGCTCTCGGCCATCGCGTTCTGGTGGATCTACGACGCCCAGTTCTCGATCATCTCCTGGGCGCTGATCAAGCTCGGCGTCATCGACTCGAACATCAACTTTCTGGGCGACATGAACAACGCCCGCGCCACGGTGATCTTCACCAACGTGTGGCGCGGCATTCCCTTCGTGGCCATCACCCTGCTCGCCGGATTGCAGACGATCTCGCCCTCCCTGCACGAGGCGGCGACCCTGGACGGCGCCACCTCCTGGCAGCGCTTCCGCTTCATCACCCTGCCCATGCTGTCGCCGCTGATTGCCGTGGTGATGACCTTCTCGGTGCTGTTCACCTTCACGGATTTCCAGCTCATCTACGTGCTGACCCGCGGCGGGCCGCTGAACGCCACCCATCTCATGGCCACCTTGAGCTTCCAGCGCGCCATTCCCGGCGGCCAGCTCGGCGAGGGCGCGGCCCTTGCGGTGTCCATGGTGCCGTTCCTGCTGGGCGCCATCCTGTTCAGCTATTTCGGATTGCAGCGCCGCCGCTGGCAGCAGGGAGGGTCCGACGCGTGACCGATTTAGCCAGACCAGCCACCTCAGCGCCCGCCGACGAGAGCGTCGGCATGAGCTATCTCAACCGCACGCCGCAGCGGCTGCTGACGGTGTACCTGCCGCTCCTGGTGTTCGTGTTCGTCCTCCTGTTCCCCTTCTACTGGATGACGATCACGGCGCTCAAGCCCAACTCCGAGCTCACCGATTTCCGCAACTACAACCCGCTCTGGCCCTCGAACCCAACCCTGGAGCACATCCGCTATCTTCTGTTCGAGACCTCCTATCCGGGCTGGCTCGTGAACACCATGGTGGTGGCGATCGGGTCGACGGTCCTCTCCATCGTGGCCTCGGTCTTCGCGGCCTACGCCATCGAGCGCATCCGCTTTCCGGGCTCCCGCTGGACCGGGCTGGCGATCTTCCTGGCCTATCTGGTGCCCCCGTCGATCCTGTTCATTCCGCTTGCCGTGATGATCTTCAACTTCGGCATCTACGACACCAAGCTGGCGCTGATCTTCACCTACCCGACCTTCCTGATCCCCTTCTGCACCTGGCTGCTGATGGGCTATTTCCGGTCGATCCCCTACGAGCTCGAGGAATGCGCCCTCGTGGACGGGGCGTCCCGCTGGCAGATCCTCACCCGGATCATGCTGCCGCTGGCGGTGCCGGGCCTGATCTCCGCCGGCATCTTCGCCTTCACCCTGTCGTGGAACGAGTTCATCTACGCGCTCACCTTCATCCAGTCCTCCGAGAACAAGACGGTGCCGGTGGGCGTGCTCACCGAACTCGTGCGCGGCGACGTGTACGAGTGGGGCGCCCTCATGGCGGGCGCGCTGCTGGGCTCCCTGCCGGTGGTGCTGCTCTACTCGTTCTTCGTCGACTACTACGTGTCGTCGATGACCGGAGCCGTGAAGGAGTAGGGCCGTCCGGGGCTGGGCTGTTCCGCGGGTCCTTCGGGAGTTCCGGCCGCTGTGAAGCGGTAGCCGGCGTGACACCCTCCGCTGTCATCCCCGCGGGGGCGGGGAGGTGGAGTCACGGTTGAAGTGCAACACGGTTGATGAGGCTTGAGAAGACCTCGTGAGGGCTCTGAAAGGCAAGGCATTTGCGCGGCGTCGTGTTGTAGGCCTGCGCCAGCCGGGACAGCTCGCCCGGCGAGAC